>CBIHRE010000036.1:0-16453 GCA_966212385.1 uncultured Akkermansia sp.
AGCGCCTCGCCATTCCCCGCCAGCAGATGGTCGACGCAACGATACATCGGCCCGTAGTCCACGCCCGCCGAGCGGAGCGCGGCGTAACAGGCCTCCGCTTCGAGCCGGCCGAGCCTCATGCGTTCGCGCAGCGTTTCAAGATCGAGCGAAGCCGCTTCCCCGGAACCGGAGCAGGCGTAGGCGACCGTGCCTTTCGCGTAGGTCGTGAAGCCCGCGCCGTTGCTCTCGGTATAAACCTCGAACGCGATCCGCGACGCGTCGACCACCTTCTCGGCGAGGCTGAGATGCAGCGTTCGGGCGGCATCGCCGACCACGAAGGAGCTCGGCCAGACCACATTGTTCAACAACACCAGATCGCCCCGCTCTTCCGCGGGGAGGGACGCGGCCAAGGCGGCCCGCGCCATTTCCAAATACGCGACACCGGGCAGAACGCGTTCGCCGCGCACCACGTGATGGGCGAGGACAGGCTCCGCCCCCGTAAAGACCGAGGTGAAGCGCTGCGTGCCGAAACGCGAAGTGTTGGCATGCACCAAGGGATGCAGGCGGCCCGCGCCCAGACCTCCGCCCGAGGCCGGCTCGCGCTTCTCCACCCAATAGGTTTCCCGGGCAAAGGGATAGGTCGGCAACGAGATCCTCCGCGGGGCCGACTCGGCAAAAAGCGAACGCCAGGCGACGTCGGCGCCTTGGCAGTAGAGTTCAGCCAAGGCACCGAGCGCTTCGCGATACGCCGCCGGCCGCGCAAACCGATCTTGCGTCCGCGCCTGCGCGAGCGGTGCCTCGGCCTTCTGACGAAGGGCCCGGGCGTCGCCATTCTCCTGCGTCGCGCGTCCACGCCACACCTCAGACGTGTTTTCCCCGCGGCGAAGCGCCTCCAAGCCTTGGAGTGCCTCCTCGATATCCCTCGCCACCCACGCCACGCGATGGGCGAAGGCGTGTCGCCCGTCGAGAAGCGTGTAACTGATCGAGGCCAGCCCCGCCGCCCGTATCTCCGGACGCCGCAAGGCCTCGGCCAAGGCGTCGATCTGCTCGCGCAGCGCCTCCTCCGTCTTTGCGGAGAGAGCCAGCACGTATGCCGCCGACGGCGACGCATCGACCGCACGGCCGGCCGGCACGTGTTCCTCGATCACCATGTGCGCATTGGTGCCGCTCATGCCGAAGGCGCTGACCGCGCCGAGACGTTTTTTGCCCGCTCGCGCGGGCCAGACCTTGGCGCGCTTGTTCACGTAGAAGGGGCTCTCGTCCCACACGATGTAGTCGTTCTCCTGCTTGCAGTGGAGGCTGGGCGGGATCGTTTCATGCCGCAGCGCCTGCACGAGCCCCAAGGCGCCGACCAAGCCCGACGCGGCGAAGGTGTGGCCGAAATTGCTCTTCGTGGAGGTGAGCGCGCAGCAAGCGCGTCGCTTCGTTGCGGCCGAGAAAGCGCGATGCAGGGCGTTCACCTCGACGGGGTCGCCGAGGCGCGTGCCGGTGCCGTGCGCGACGACATATTCGACCTCGCCCGGATCGAGACGGGCCTTCGCATACACCTCGCGAAGCAGTTCGGTTTGCGCGACACCGTTGGGCGCGGTGATGCCGTTCGTCGTGCCGTCGTAGTTCACCCCGCTGGCGCGAATGACGGCGTGGATCGGGTCGCCCTCCGCCTCGGCCTGCGAGAGGCGTTTCAACACCAGGGCGACCGCGGCCTCGCCCGGCACCATCCCGTTCGCGCGTTTGTCGAAAACGAAACACTTGCCGTCGGGGGACAGCATGCCCGCCTGCCCCATCGCGATGTGGCCGGCCGGGGTCAGCTGGAGGCTCACCGCGGCGACCAACGCCGTGTCGCACTCTCCGTTGCGGAGGCTCGCGCAGGCTTGGTGCGCCGCCACCAGGCCGGAGGAACACGCGGTGTTGATCGCCATCGCCGGCCCGCGGAAATCCAGCAGATAGGCGAGACGCGAGGCGAGGATGGCGTTGTGATTGGAGGTAAGCTCGCCCTCGGGCGCGAGAAACGCGTAGTCGCCCTCCTCGACGCCGACAAAAACGCCGATCTTGTGGCTCGCGAGCTGACGCGGCCCATAGCCGGCATCCTCCAGCGCCTTCCACGATTCTTGCAGCAAATGCCGTTGGCGCGGGTCCATCGTCTCCGCCTCGCGTGGCGAGATCTCGAAGAACAAAGGGTCGAACTCCGCGACACCAGGCAGGCAACCCATCCACTTGCCGTTAGACTTTTTCTTGTCGCGCGAAGGGTCGCCGAAGAACTCCCGCCAGTCGAAACGCTCCGGCGGGATCTCCGTCACCGCGTCACGGCCCTCCACGAGGATGCGCCACATCTCGTCGACGTTCCTCGCCTGCGGAAAACGCCCGCTCATGCCGATGATCGCGATCGGCTCGTCGAGCGGCAGCACCAGCCGCGTAGCGCCAACGTGAAGTTCCGCCTGCGCGGGCGGCACCGGGAGCGTCGAAACGCTGTCCGATTCCGCCGCAGGTTCCGCATAGCGGAGCCCCACGGAGGCCCCGTGCTCGTTCAACAAATACCGGGCCAGCCGGCCGATCGTCGAATACCCGAAGAACAAGGCGGGCGTGAGTTTCAGGTCGAAATGCGCGCCGAGGCGTTTCGCCAACTCAGCCAGACTGATGGAATCGAATCCGAAATCGGCCAGGTTGGTGTCGAGCTTCAGCTTGCTCCGGTCGATCTCGAGCAGGGCGCCGATAATCTCCCGCAGGTCCTCCTGCACACATTCCTCCAAATCTCGTCCCGATGCGGCCGGAACTCGATCAGCTTGGGTGTCGGCCATGCTCGCGGCCGCAGCTCGAGGCGCCTCGGCCAGGCGGAGGAAACGCCGCACCCGGTCGGGCTTTCCGGCGAGCACGAGATGTTGCGCTGCGTCCTGCCCGAGCAGGTTTTCCAACAAGGCAAGGCCCTCCGCGGTCGCGAGCGCCCGCTGACCGCTGGTGTGAAGATAGAAGCGAGTCTGCTCCTTTTCGGCGGCGCCCATCCCGCCCTGCTCCCACACCGGCCAATCGATCGCGACCGTGCGCCCATGCCGCTCGCCCCGGGCTTGCAGAGCGTTGCGATAGCTCGCGAAGGCGTTCTGGAACCGGTTCCCGACCGCGTAGTCGCAGGCCCCGAAGTCTCCGAGCACGGCGGCGCTCGAAGAGAAATACACCACGAAGTCCAGCGGCTCGTCGTGCAGCGCGGCGTCCAATGCCAGGGTGCCCTGCACCTTCGGCCGCAGTGTCGCGCGGAAAGCGGCGATATCCTGCTCCAACACGCCGCGCTCGCTCGCGACGCCCGCCGCGTGGATGACGCCATGAATCGTGCCAAAGCGGGCTTTCGCCTCCGCGACGGCCGCGCGCAAGGCGGCCTCGTCGCCGACGTCGGCGCGCAGGTGGAGCAACTCCGTGCCGCTTTTCTTCAACGCCTCGATCCGGGAGAGCTGCGCTGGACCGGGGTCTGAACGCCCGACGAGAACCAATTTCGCGCCGTAGTTTTTCGCCAGATGCTCGGCGCAAAGCAGCCCAAGCCCGCCGAGGCCTCCGGTGATCAAATAAACGCCGCCCTGCCGGAGTGGATTCGCTCCGCCAGAGAAAGTCGTCGGCGTCGGCTCGATCCGCAAAACATGCCGCCGGCCGCGGTCGTAGAGCACGCCGCCGGCATCGTCACCGCCGCAGACCTCCGCCCAGATTTTCTCCGCGCAATCCGTCAACGCCGCCTCGGCATCGTCCGTGGAGAGCCCAAGGGCGACCACCTTGGTGTTCATCTGCGGGAGCACAGGCTTGAGCGAGCGCCCATACGCAATCCACGCGTCTGCATGACAGCGTTCCAGTTCGTCGCGGAACGGGCAGACGAGGACCAAGCGCTCCACCTTCAATTGCGCGGCGGCGAGCGCCTGCAAGAACGGCAGCACGAGCGCGGGATCCCGAACCGCGCCAGCCGCCGCGCTCGCGTTCAAGAGCGGCAAATAAACCAAGGCGTTGATCGACGCCTGTTTCTCGCCCACCGAGCGCAAGGCCGTCTCCCAGTCGTCGGGGCTCTGCGCCGTCACCAATACCCACTCCGCCGTCGGCGCGACTCGGCGCAAAGCCTCGCGCCAAGCCGACTCCATCGCCGGCTCGGCCACGATCCCGACCAGAGTTTTCGGAAGCTTGGCGTCCGCGACCGGCGGCGCGGCGGGCACCCACGCCTCGGAGAAGGTCAAGACCGGCATCTCGTCGGTAGCTTCGGGCACCCGCTCCGTCGGAGCACCAGACGGCTTGAGCCAATAGCGTTCTTTCTCGAAGGGATAGGTCGGGAGGTGAACACGCCGGCGCTGCGCCTTCCCGTGAAACCGTGCCCAGTCCACCGCGAGACCGTGGACCCACAGCTTCAGCACCTGGTCGAATTTCCCGCGCTCCATCCAATCTCCGAGCGCCTTCCGAAGCTCGGCGTCGGTCGAAAACAGCGAGAGCACGGCGTCCTCGCGTTTGACCTGTCCGCGATAGATGCCCGCCGACTCGCCGTGGCCGGCGAGGAAGCCGCGCAACTTGCCGCGCAGCTCGTCGACCGTTTCCGCCACGAAGCCCAGCCGCTCCTCCATCGGCGAGCGCCCGACTTGGAGCGTGTAGGCGAGATCCGCGAGATTATCGACGGGGTGCGCGATCAGATTGCGCGCCGTCTCACGGAGGCGCTCCTCGGATTTAGCCGACAGCACAATCAGGCAAGATGCCGCCTGCGCCCCGTCACGCTCGCCCGTCGGCGCGACCGGCGCGCAACCGAGCACGAGGTGGGCGTTGGTGCCGGTGTGCCCGAAGGAACTCACCGCGGCGTGACGATCGGGATTCTGCCAAGGCCGCAGGGCGGAGTTCACGAAAAAGGGGCTGCCGGCCAGCGCGATGTCCTCGTTGGTCGCCTCGTAGTTGAGCGAGGGCGGGATCTCGCCGTGTTTCAACGCGAGCGCGGCGGTGATGAGGTTGACGATGCCCGAGGCGGCCTGGGTGTGGCCGACGTTGGTCTTGGGCGAGGTCAGCGCGCACCAAGGCTCGCCCGTCGTCCGAGCGCCCGCCCCGAAGGCGTCGATCAGGGCGTTGCACTCCACGGGGTCGCCGAGGGAGGTGCCGGTGCCGTGCGCCACGACGTAGGAGATTTTCGCCGGGTCGATCCCGCTCCGGCGGTGGACTCGTTCATACAGCTCCCGCTGCCGGGCGCCGTTCGGGGCGGTCAGGCCGTTGGTTTTTCCGTCGTAGTTGACCCCGCTGCCCTTGATGACGGCGTAGATCAGATCGCGGTCGCGCAGGGCGTGGGACAAGCGCTTGAGCACGACCAGGCCGACGCCTTCGCCGAGCACCATGCCGTTGGCCCGCCGGTCGAAGGCGTAGCACTTCCCGTCCGGCGAGAGCATGTCGCCCATCTGCGAGAGGGCGTAGAGGCTGCGCTCCGGCTGGCTGATGAGGTTGCATCCGCCGGCAAGCGCGCAGTCGCTCTCGCCGCTCAGGATGCTGCGGCACGCGTAGTGCACCGCCACCAGCGAGGACGAACACGCCGTGCTGATCGCCAGCACCGGTCCCTTCGTATCGAGGAAATAACCGATGCGCGCGGGCGCGGTGCCTCCATGGACGGCCGTAATCGGCGAACGTTCGTCGTAGGGATAGTCCGACTCCTCGATGCCGATGAAGATGCCGTGCTCCGCGCCCTTCCACTCGTCGGGGCTGTGGCCGGAGTCCTCGATGGCCGCCCAGGCCGCCTGCAGCAGCTTGCGGTGGCGCGGGTCCATCGCCGCGCTTTCCTTCGGCGAAATCTTGAAGAACAGCGGATCGAAGGCGTCCACGTCGTTCATCCAGCCGCCATGGGTGACTTTGAGCGATAGCGCCTCCCCTTCCCCGCCCCTGCGCTCGGCCGGCAGCGGCATGATGGCCGAGCGTCCTTCGCGCAACAAACTCCAATACGCCTCGGCCGTCTCAGCGCCGGCGACCTGAAGGCTCAGACCGATGATCGCGATGTCGTCGGCTCCGGCCTCCGGCTTCGGTGGGCCGGCCGGAGTCATCGAGGAATCCGAACGCGCGGCGCCTCGCAGCGAGGCCACGTGCCGCGCCAGACGCACCGGGGTCGCGTGGCTGAAAATGTCGGACTTTCGCAGCGACACGCCGAACTCGCTCTCGATCCGCTCCACGAAGGGACCGACCGACAAGGAATCCAGGCCGAGCTCGGTGAAGGGCAGCTCGTTGTCGAAGCCGCGGGCGTCCGCACCGAGGAGTCCGCGGATAAAGGCCAGCTCCGCGTCGAGGGCGAGGGCTTGCGGCTCGGCCGGCGGAGTCGAGGCCGAGGCTGTGTGGATCGCGGCGGGCGCCGTCGGCTCCTTCGACTTTTCGGCCCGGAACCAATAAGGCCGGGTCTCGAAGGCACGACCGGCGGGCGGCGCGGACACGTCGTTGGCGGCGCGGCGATTCTCCCGCGCCTCCTCGAGCAGCACGTGGGCGTTGTTGCCGCTAGAACCGAAGGCGTGGATCGCGGCGAGGCGCGGTTTTCCATCGCGGCCTGTCCAAGGCTCGGTCTCGGCGGCGATGCGGCAGGGCGTGCCGTTCATGTCGCAGTGCTCGTTGGGCTCGGTGAAGCCGAGCACCTTGTGAATCCTGCCGGTCTGGAAGCTGCGCACGACCTTGAGCAAGGCGCCGAGCGAGGACGCCGAGTGCATGTGGCCGAGCATGGGCTTGAGCGTGCTGACGCGGCAAAAACCCGGCTCGGCCCGCAGCCCCCGTTCGTCGCAGAGCTCGCGCAGGGCGCGGTTGAGCGCGGTCCACTCGGCAATGTCGGCCACGGGGGAACCCATGCCCTGCGCCTCGACGTAGGAAACATCCCGCGGATCGATCGCGGCGTCGCGATAGCAGGCCTTGATCAACGCGGCGTGCGCCTCCGTGTTCGGCGAAGCCATCGAGACACCGCCCTGGCCGTTGAAGTTGACCGCGGTGTGCTTGATCTCCGCGTAGATGGCACGGCCGGCGGCGAGCGCGTCGGCGCGGCGCTCGATCAGGATGGTGCCCACGCCCTCGGCGCGCAGGAACCCGTCGCCGTCGCGGCCGAAGGATTTGACCGTGTCGCGCGCGCTCAGCTGCCCGGCTTCGCCGAGGAACTGGAAGGGATCGGGCAATAGGATCAGGTTCGCGGCTCCGACGATGGCGCGGTCGATCAAGCCCGCCCGCAACGCCACCACGGCGCGGTGCAAGGCCACGGCGAAACCGGCGCAGGTGGCGTCCACCATCTCGCTCGGGCCGGCGAGGTCGAAGTGGTAGGAGATGCGGTTCGCGACCATGCCGTTCGCCTGGCCGAAACCAAGCTTGGGCGTGAAGCCGGCGCGGTTCATCAAGACCGCGTATTCGTTGCCCTCGCAGGCGACGAACACGCCGGTGTTCGACTTCTTCAGCGTTCGCGGATCGACCCGCGCGTCCTCGAGCGTGCGCCAGGTCGACATCAGCAATAGGCGGACGCGCGGGTCCATTTCTTCCGCCTCGAGCGGCAGGATGTTGAACAAACCCGGGTCGAAGGACGCCACGTCGGGCACGAAGCCGCCCCAGCCCGCCAATGCCCCGAAACGCTCCGCCGGAATGGGCGAAAGCAGCGAATCGTCACGATCCAGCGCACGCCAAAACGCAGCCACATCGGGGCAGCCAGGTAAAAAGCCCGCGACACCCGTGATCGCGACCGGCTCGAGCGGCGCCGGCGCGGGGGCCTGCATGGTCACGGTGGGCGCCGGCACCGGCGCCGCGGATCCGGCATCCGGCGCCTTGTTCTCGCGCACCCACTCACGAATGAAGGCGAGATCGGCGCGGGCGTCTTTCACCCATTCGCGGATGAGCGTCAGTTCTTTGGCGGCCTGCGACATCAGGGCGACGGCCTCCGTCCGGCGGGGGTTGAGTTGCGGTCGACGAGTTGCTTGAGGTGCCGCAGCGATCCCTTCACCGCCGCGTAGTCCACCCCGAAATCCTGCAGGAGCGCGATGTCGTCCACGCCGGCGCGCAGCGCCCGCTCGACCTGCTTCTGGCAGTCCTCGACCGGGCCAAAGATACCCGAGGTGTGAAAATAGCGGGAGAAAGAATAGTTGATGATCTTCTCCGTCTCCGTCGCGTCAAAGTGCCTGTCGAGGGCCTTCATCTGCGGCACGATGCTGCTGCGGATGTAGTCCTTGAACGGCTCCCCCACCACGCGCCGCACCCAGTCGAGATCGGGGTGGACGAAGGCGTGCATGAGCAGCGACACGCGACCCGTTTCCGGATCGTGGCCCGCCTCGGCCCGTGCGCGGCGATAGATCGCGATCTTCTTCTCCAGCGCGGGGAAATCGATCGCGAGGAGCATGGTGAGCAGGTGGTAGCCCTGCCGGCCGGCGTGCGCGCATCCCTGCTCGGAGAAAGTCGAATACCAGACCGTCAGCTCCTTTTGGATCGGCCGGGGATAGACCTTGGTCGGAAACACCTCTCCACCGGGCCCGGGAAAATCGACCGTCTCGCCGCGCCAGAGCCGCTGGATGACCGGGATCATCTCGTCGCGCAGCGCGGACCGGTTCTCGTAAGTGTGGGGCGAGAGCACGAAGTCGGCCTTGTTCCAGCCGCTTCCGAAACCGAGCTCGACCCGGCCGTTGGACAGGATGTCGACCATCGCCCAGTTCTCCACGATCGCGGCGGGATGATGCAGCGGGCAGCTGACCGAGGTGGCGCGCAGGCGGACATTGAGGGTGAGCGGCGCGAAGTAGGCGGCGGAGATGGCGTTGTTCGCGTGGATGGAGCCGAACTCGTAGAAATGGCGCTCCGGGAAACAAACCGCGTCGAAACCCGACGCATCGGCGAACTCCACCAGATCGCGCACGAAACGGTATTTCTCTGCATCCGGGATGTCCTTCCGCACGTCCGAGAAGAAGATGTAGCTGAAGGTAACCCCGCGGCCCGCGCGCGTCGGCGCCGCCGAGGCGGGCGCGGCGGGCGCAGGCGAGACCGGAGCGGAACGCACCGCGTCGTCGACGGCGAGTTTGCCGGAAAACAGATCGGCGAGACTTTGATCAACGGAGGACATCGCGGCGCGCATCAGGTCGGGGTCTCCTGTTTTAGTTTCTCGCTGAGCTGGTTGAGCGTGGGGAACTCGATGAGCCAGCGCGGCTGGATCGGAAACTTCAAGGTCTTCTCCAGCGCGGTCGCCAGTTGCATCGCGATGATCGAATCCAGCCCGTAGTTCGGCAAAGGCTCGTCCCAATCGAGCTCCGCCTCCGAGACCTTCAGCACCTTCTGCACCGCCGCGCCCAAGGCGCGGTCAACCGGATCGCCGGCACGCGGCGTGATCGTCGGAGAAGCGGCAGGCGGCTCCGGGACGACGGCGACCGGCGGCGCGGAGAAGGCCATAGGCTCGCGCTGGTCGGCCGATGCGGTCCGGGCGACGGCGCCCGATCCGGCGGTGATCACGCGGATGATCTCGCCGCGCGCGGTCTCGCCGATCGCATGATCCGGCAAGCCGTCGAGGAAGGCGGCGAAGCGGCCGCGCGACCATTCGCCGCGCTCAAAGGCGGCGACCGCGGCCATGATGTGATCGTCCTCCCGCGCATGGTCCGGGATGAGCCCCAGCCCGCGGCGCGCCTTGCCCGCGTCCAGCACGGCGGCGAAACCCGCGACCGAAACGCGCGCGCCCAGGCAGAGCGTCATGCGGTCCATCGCCGCGGGGCCGTCGATGAAATCCATGCCGAGCTGGCGCAGGCGCTCGAGGCGCGGGGCCAGCTTTTCCGGAGCCACCGCCCCGTCGACCGCCCACTGGCCCCAGCAAAGGGAGCGCGAAACGCCGCGGCGCCGGCCTCGCGCGACCAAGCTTTCGCGACGGCGAACCAGCGCGTTTTGATACGCGGCGAACGCATAATCCGGGGACCCTTGGATGCCGAACGCCGCCAGGGAGGAATAGAGCAGGAAGAACTCGAGCGGCTCGTCCGCGGTGAGCTGGTCGATGTTGTCGGTGCCTTCGGATTTCGTCGCCAGCGTGGCGGCGAAATCCTCGAAACGCTTCGCCACGATCGGCGCGTCCGAAACCTGGCGCGCCATGTGGATCACGCCGTGCAACTCCACGCCGTCCGCCTTGAGCGACTGCATCGCCCGCGTGAGGCCCGCGCGATCCAGCACGTCGACGGAATGATAGATCACCGTCGCGCCGGCGGCGCGAATACGGCTCAAAGCGGCCTGCGCCTCGTCCTCGCCGCGCCGCGAGAAAATCACCAGCCGCGAACGGTAGCGGCGGCCGAGTTCCTCGGCCACGAGCAGACCCGCCGGACCGAGAGCCCCGACAAGGAGATAAGTCGCTCCCTCCCGGAACGATGCGCCCGTTTCGGACATCTTCACAACGGGCACCTCGTCCACGCGCAGCTCCTGGCGCCGGCCCTTGGCGTGGCGCAGCATCGGCACCCGCGCCGGCGGCAAGGCTTCGGTCTCGTCGCACAGCCATTCCTGGACGAGACGGAGCGCGAGTTGCCGTTCCTCGACCACGCGGCCGTCGTAGGCGATGGTCCGGAAGCGGTGGCAAAGGCTTTCCAGCATGGCCGACTTGCACAAGCCCGCCAATGCCTCGCCCGCGAGCCAAGCGCCCGGCTCATCTTCGCGATAAGCGCAATAGAGCCGGGTCGGGCGCGACGGCACGGCCTGCATGAGCGCGCGAATGCCACCGTAAGCCAGCTCGAGCCGCGCCGCCTCGCTCCACTCCGGCGGGAGGAGGACGAACACTACGCAAGGTCGCTCCGTCTCGGACAAGGCGCGCCGGATTTCGGCAGCGTCGACGCTTCGCTTCGCCAGCGAATCGACCGCGAGATGCCGGACCGTCCACAGGTCGGCGGGTTTTCCGGCCAAGGACGCCACCCGGGCGCCGACGCGGCGGATGGCCTCGGCGTCGTCGGCCTGTCCGCTGATCACGAGGACGTCGTGACCCGCGCGCGCCTCGACGCGCGCCGACCAGTCCGAGCGCTCGGTGGCGAGCGGCGCGGCCACCCACTCCTCGACGAACGAGAGCCACTGTTTGGCCACGGACGCCGCAGGACGAGACGAACGCCCCCCCGTGGTTGGGCTCGATGCGGATGCGGAGGCCGTGTCGACCATGGCCGCCGGCATTTCGTCGTCGGCCTCCGCGAGTATGACCTGCTGCCCGAGCGAATGGGCTTCCGCGCCCGGGAAGACGACGCGTTTGAAGCCCGTTTCGCGCAGCACCTTTTCCCAAGTCTTGGGATAAAGCGCCGGCGAACCGGGGATGCGGAGCGCGTCGTCCTCGTTCGACCACCAGCCTTCGAGCAGGCCGAAGGTCAGATGCCCGAGCAGAGATTTGTCGCTGATCTCGTTGAGGAGGAGGATGCCGCCCGGGCGAAGCGTGGCGCGCGCATTGCGCAGGGTGCGACGGATGTTGCGCGTGGCGTGCAGCACGTTGCTCGCGACCACGAAATCGTAGGGCTCGGGACCGATCTTCTGGCGCGCGATCGGCTGCTCGACGTCGAAGGCCGCGGTGCGGATGAAGGGATAGCGCGCGAGGTATTTCTCCTCCGCGGCGGCGAGAAAGGACTTGGAGATGTCGGTGTAACAATACTCCAGGATGTGCGTGCCGTAGGCTTCGAGCCGGGGCAGGATCGCCTCCGTCATTCCGCCGGTGCCGGCCCCGATCTCCAACACGCGGACGCGGGCGGACGGCTGGCGGGCGAGGCGTTTTTCCAAGCAGGCGACAAAACTGCGCGCGAGGATCTCGTTGAATAAATCCGACACAGGGTTGCCGCGGTAAACGCCTTCGACGAGCGCGACCGAGGAGCCAGGGAACAAGACCTCCACCGCAGGGATGCCGCCAGTCAGGATCTTCGGCAGCGAGCGGAGACAGGCCTCGATGAGCGGCAGTTGCTTCCGCTTCGCGAAGTGCTGGCTCTCGATCTTTTTGCGCGCCTCCCAACGATCCCACAGCGCCTCGAGGTCGACGGGGTCCGTCTGCCGGACGGCATAACGTCCCTCGTCGAGCTCCAGCGCCTGGGCTCGCTCGAAGAAGGCCAGCGCCTCCTTCAGCCAGCGCTCGTATTTGTCGATCACGCCGCCCGCGCTCATCAGGCTTTCGAGCGTCGCGGGAGACCGGCCAAACAGCCCCATCGAGTGCAGAATTCCCCAGAGCAACTGGCCCAGGATCTCCTCGAAATCCCGCGGCACGAATTCGCGAGCCGCGCGGGTCGGGTCCAGTTTCGCGAGCGAGAAAGTCAGGTTGTGAATGAGGTTGGAGGCATCCGCCTCGGCATGCTCGCGCGAGATGGCGACCGCGCCGGTGGACGGTGCCGCCGCGCCTTCGGTCGAAATCGAAGCCGCGGAGGGGGAAGCGGAAAGGGCCTCCGACGGGCCGCTCTCGAACCAGCACCGTTGCTTGTGGAAGGGATAGGTCGGCAGGCTGATCCGGCGGGGTTGATCGTCGGAGTGCAGACGCTTCCAGTCCACCGCGAGCCCCTTGGCCCAGAAGGAAAGGATCTGCGCGTAGGCGCGCTTCTGAATCCACAGGTCGAGCGTCGCCTCGAAAGCCTCGTCCGCCATCAAAGTCTCGAGCGCGTCATCCTTGGTTTTGGTCGAGCCGCGAACCAAGCCGTCCGTTCGGCCTTGGACAAAACGCGCCAGCTTATCGACCACGTCCGCGACGGAGCCGGCCGTGAACGCCAGCCGCTCCTCCAGCGCGTCGCGGCCGATTTGCAGCGTGTAGGCGAGGTCGCGCAAATCGACCCCCGCGCCTGTGCCGGCGCTTTCCTCGACAAGGAAGTCGTGGAGCCGGCGCGCCACCTGCACGAGGCCGTCGGCGCGCTTGGCGGAAAGGACGATGGGCAGCGGCGCCGACGCTTCGGAAGTCGTGGGGCGCTTCTCGACGCTCGCGCCCGAGGCCGCAGGGCCGACATACTCCTCGATCACGAGGTGGGCGTTCGTTCCGCTGAAACCAAAGGAACTCACCGCCGCGCGCCGAGGCCGCCCCGCCTGCGCCGGCCAGGGCGCGAGCCGCGTGTTCACGTAGAAGGGAGATTTCTCGAAGTCGAAATGCCGGTTTGCGGTCTTGAAGTGCAGCGTCGGGGGCAGTTGCCCGTGCCGGAGCGCGAGCAGGACCTTGTGCACGCCCGCCACGCCGGCCGCCGCCGAGGTGTGGCCGAGGTTGCTCTTCACCGAACCGAGACCGCAGAAGCCGCGGGCCTGCGTCCACTCGCGGAACACGGTCGAGAGCGCCTCCAGCTCGATCGGGTCGCCCAGTTTGGTGCCGGTGCCGTGCGTTTCCACGTAGCTGATCGTGGCGGGGTCGATCCCGTGCCGGCGGTAGATGTCCCGCTCCAGCTCGATCTGGCTCGAAACGCTCGGCGCGGTGATGCCGTTGGTGCGGCCGTCCTGGTTGATACCGGAGCCGATGATGACGCCGTGGATGACATCGCCATCGCGCTCCGCGTCCTCGAGCCGTTTCAACACCAACGCTCCAGCTCCCTCGCCCGGCACGAAGCCGTCCGCCGCGTCGTCGAAGGCCTTGCATTGCCCGTCGCGCGAGACCATGCCCGCCGCGCACATGCCGACGTAGGCCTCGGGCGTGAGGTAGAGGCTGACGCCGCCGGCCAGCGCCATGTCGATCTCGCGGTTGCGCAGCGCTTGGCAGGCGAGATGGGTCGCCACCAGCGAAGACGAGCAAGCCGTGTCCACCGGGATCGCCGGGCCCTTCAAGTTGAGGAAATAGGGGATGCGCGCGGCGCCGATCGCGAAGCTGTTGCCGGTGTTCGAGAAGGCCGCCCGGTGCTGCTGCATCAGGAAGGCATACTCGTAGCTCATGATGCCCATGTAGACGCCGCACTTCAGGTTGCTCAGCGCCTGCGGGCCGTAGCCGGCGTCCTCGAAAGCGCGATAGCCCTCCTCCAAAAAGAGGCGGTGCTGCGGGTCCATGCTCTCGGCCTCGCCGGGCGAGATCATGAAGAAGAGCGGATCGAAACAATCGATGTCCTTCAGCGCACCGAGCCACTTGCAGTAGATTTTTCCGGGCTTGCCAGGCTCGGCGTCGTAGTAGGCCTCGACGTTCCAACGCTCGCGCGGAACTTCCCGCACGGAATTTTTCGCCTGGGCAAGATTGCGCCAATACTGGGCAAGGTCGTCGGCGTCCGGGTAACGGCCGGACATGCCGACAATCGCGATGCGCCCCGGGCCCGGCTCGCTGGCGGCGGCTTTCGCCGAGGCCACCGGCGCGGAAGCGGGAGCAGGAGCAGGAACAGGCGTCACCGTGACGTCGGATGTCTTGTTCTGCGTCGGCCGCACGACCACCACGTTCGCCGGTGCCGGGACCGGAGGAAGCGCGACCGCGGGAACCGGCGCGGGCATCGACGGGGGCGTCAGGGTCCCCGTGGATGCGGATTGCCCGCCACGTGAGGGAGCCGCTCCGGCCGACGCGGACGCCGCGGCCGGAGCACGATCCGACAAGGTCTTGGCCAAGAAGGCCGCGAGCTTCCGGATCGTCGGTTGGTCGTAGACCTTCGACGCCGGCAAATCGAGGCCGTGCGTCTGGTTGATAACGTGGATCCACTCGACTCCGACGATGGAATCCAGGCCGAGGTCGATGAAGGGTTTGTCGAGGTCGATGGCCTCGCTCTCGATGTAGAGGGCGCGCGACAGGCTTTCCGTCAGGAAGCGCGTTAGCTCGCGTTCCGAAACCGTGGCGCGAAGCGGCATCGCCGCCGGCGATGAGGCAGGCGCGGCGACGACATCGCCGTCCGTTTGGTTCCTTCCCACTTCCGTTTTCGGATCAGCCGAAGCCGAGCGGGAGGCGTTAGCGCGTGCCGCGTCCGCCGCTGCGGGTTCCGCCAGGAGTTTCGCAAGATAAGCAGCAAACTTCCGGATGGTCGGATGGTCGTAAACGCGCGAGGCCGGCAGATCGAGACCGTGCGCCTGGTTGATGACGTGGATCCACTCCACCCCGACGATGGAGTCCATCCCCAGGTCGATGAAGGGCTTGTCCGCGTCGATCTCGGCGGGCTCGATATAGAGCGCCTTGGAGAGGCTCTCGGTGAGCGACTGGGCCAGCTTTCGTTCGGAGATCGCTTCTTTCACGGGCTTGGGCGTCGCGGATGAGGGCGGAGGGGTGGTTTCGGGCAAAGTCTGGCCGACAGCCGACGAAACGGGCGGCTTGGGCGAGGAAACTTGCGGCTCGGCCTGAGCCGCGAGCGCGCGGAGACGGAGCCCCTTCGGTTTGTCCGCCGGACTGGCGAAAACCGAAGGCTGGATCCGCAGCACGCGCAAACGCGGCGCGGGGCCGGCCGTCTCGGGAGCCGGAACAGGCGATGATTCGGCCGGTTTCTCCACCACCACGGCCGGGGCGGGCGCGGGGAAAACCCAGAGACGTTCGCGCGCGAAGGGATAGGTCGGAAGTCCCATGCGGCGCGGACGAGCGTCGCCATGCAGGCGATCCCAATCGACCTCGCCGCCATTCGCCCAGAACTCGAGCAGGGGTCCGCACGCCGCTTCGTCGGCTGGATAACCCGCGCCGAGCCCCGCCGCGGAATCGGCACCACCCGCGGCGAACGTCGCGGCCTCCTTTTCGTGATCCACGCGACCGACGAAGCGGGGGCGAAGCGTCACGCGGTCGGCGACGAAGTGCTCCAGTTGTTCGATCAAGTCCGCCTTTGAGCCCGCCACGAAGGCCAGGCGCTCGTCCATCGCCTCGCGTCCGACCTGAAGCGTGTAGGCGAAATCCGGCAGCGCCGCCTCGCTCAGCTCCGAGCGCGCGAAATCGAGCATCGAACGGGCCTGGGCGCGCAAGCGCTCCGGCGTGCGCGCCGACAGCACGATGAGGTAATGCGTGCGGGCGACCTGCGGACGGGCTTCGGCCTTTTCACAGTATTCCTCGACGATCGCATGAGCGTTGGCTCCGCCAGCCCCAAAGGAGGAAATGCCGGCGATGCGCGGGTATTCGCGCGAGGTTCCGTCCAGCGCGAGAATCGGTCGCTTACATTCCGCCCGCTCGCGTTGAACGACGAAGGGGGTTTTTGCGAAATAGATGTTCGGGTTGAGCTCCGACGCGTGCAGGCTGGGTGCCAGCCGCCCGTGGCGCAGTTGCAGGACTATCTTGGTCAGGCCGGCGATGCCCGCCGCCGCCTCGAGGTGGCCGATGTTGGATTTGGCCGAGCCGAGCGCGCAGAATCCGAGGTCGGCGGTGTCCTTGGCGAAAGCCTGGGTCAGGCCGCTCACCTCGATCGGATCGCCCAAGGCCGTGCCCGTGCCGTGCGCCTCGACATAGCTCACCGTGCGCGCATGCACGCCAGCCTTCTCCAAGGTCTCGCGCACGAGCGCGCCCTGCGCGTTGGGATTGGGGATCGTGTAGCCGTTGGTCTTTCCCCCGTGGTTCACGTGCGTGCCGCGAATCACCGCGTAGATCCGGTCCTCATCCGCCACCGCCTGCGAGAGGGGTTTAAGGAGAACGACGCCGACGCCTTCGCCCGGAACGAAGCCGTCGCCGCCTTTGCCGAAGCTG
>CBIHRE010000037.1:0-16373 GCA_966212385.1 uncultured Akkermansia sp.
GAGAAGTCGCTCCGGTCGCCGAGATCTCGCCGCGTGTCGTGCTGAAGGCGAAGGACGCGCTCGAGGATTTGAAGGCGGCGGTCGGCGGGAACGGGAACATGGTTCCCACGCTTAATCGCACCGGCGTGATGCTTGAAAAACTCACGCCCTCGTCGCAGGCCTTTGCCCGTTTCGCCGGGAGCTGCGGCGGCGAGGTGCTCGACATTGGTTGCGCTTATGGCGTGGCGACCATCGCGGCGCTCGAGGCGGGCGCGACGGTGCTGGCCGTCGACATGGAGCCGCGGCATCTGGAGATATTGGAGGCGCGCGTGACCGACGAGGCGCGCCCGCGTCTTCGCACGCAGCGTGGCGTGATGCCGGAGGTGGATTTCGCCGCCGGCCGTTTCGCCGCGATCCATGCCGCGCGCGTGATCCACTTCCTCCGGCCCGAGGAACTGCGCGTGACCTTGCGAAAGATGTTCTCCTGGCTGCGGCCGGGCGGAGCCTTGTTCCTGATTTCGGACACGCCCTACGTCGGCTATTGGAAGACCAAGGCCGGCGACTACGAGGCGCGCAAGGCGCGAGGCGACCAGTGGCCCGGCTACATCGAGGACGTGCGTTTGCATTTCAGCCGGCGCGACACCGATGGCGCGCCGCCCTTGATCAATGCGCTCGATCCCGACGTGCTGCGCCGCGAGTGCGAAGCCGCGGGCTTTGTGGTGGAGCAGGCAGGCTACGAAGGCCTCGGCCTCGATCTCGGTCAGGACCGCTCTCTCGAAGCCGGCCGCGAACATGCCGGCCTCACTGCGCGGAAGCCGGCCTCGGCGGCGGTGCCCGTGGTTCAACCGCGGGAGCCCGCCACGCCCGCGCCCGCCGTGCCTGTTGCGCCCGCCACGGCGAATGCCTCGAACGCGGCGGATCAAATCGCCGTCATCCAGAGTTACCTGAAGGAGAGCCTCGCCGACGCCTTGCACACCAAGCCGGAGGAGGTCGACGACGAGATGCCTTTCATCGAGCTGGGGGTCGACTCCGTCATCTCCGTGACCTGGGTGCGCGGCATCAACACCCGCTTCGGTCTCTCGATCGGCGCGACACGCATTTATGATTATCCCAGCGTCCGTCAGTTTGCCGAGTTCCTGAACGACGAGATTCGCAAAACGGGACGCGTGGAGACGTCGCAAGCCGCATCAATTTCCGTGCCCGTTCCGGCGCCGGTCGCGCAGCCGCCTCAGCGTCCGCGAGCGGACGAGCCCCGAGTCCGCGAAACGCCACGGCCCTACGGGCTGGTGCTTTCGCAGGCGCATGTGTTCTCCGAGTTGGAGCTGGAATCATGGAAGGTGCCTGCGCCGGCGGAGACGGAGGTCACCATTCAGGTCCGGGCCTCGGCGATCAGCTTCACCGACACGATCTGCGTGAAAGGGCTCTATCCCGCGCCCTATCCCTTTGTTCCCGGGCTGGAGATCGCGGGTGTCGTCACGCAGGTGGGTTCGGGCGTGTCCGGGCTGCGCGTGGGCGACGAGGTCATCGCGCTCACCGGCGCGCGGATGGGCGGGCACGCCGAGTTTGTGAACGTGCCGGCCTCGCACGCGGTGGCGAAGCCCGCGGCGCTTTCTTTCGAGGAGGCGTGCAGCCTGCCGCTGGCCTTTGGCGCGATGTATTACGCGTTGGAGCAGGTCGGGCGGCTCGCGCCGCGCGAGCATGTGCTGATCCAGACCGCGACCGGCGGTTGCGGGCTCATGGCGCTGCAACTCGCGCGCCTGAAGGGCTGCGTTTGCCATGGGACCTCGAGTCGCGAGGAGAAACGCGAAGTGCTCCGCCGCCTGGGCGTGTCGCAGGCGCTCGACTACAAGACGCCGGATTTCGCGGCGAAGCTGCGTCGGCGCAACGGCGGGCGCGGCGTGGACGTGGTCGTGAACATGGTGGCGGGCGACGCGATCCAGCAGGGGCTCAACAGTCTGGCTCCCTCGGGGCGCTATCTGGAGCTGGCGACGCACGCCTTGCTCACGAGTTCCAAGCTCGATCTCTCGAACCTGCGTTTCAACCAGTCGCTGCAGGTGGTCGCGTTCTTGGAAATGCTGTCGCGGCCCGAGGGCGGGCTCGTGCGCGAGTTGCTCGCGCGGATGGTCGAATGGGTGCAGGCGGGCAAGATCGTGCCGACGGTGTCGCGCGTGTATCCGGTCTCGCGGATAACCGAGGCCTTGGAGTTCGTCGCGGAGGGGCGGCACGTCGGCAAGGTGGTCGTCAGCCACACGGCGCAGGTGATGGAGGACCGTTTGGCGGACTGCCTGGCAAAGCTGGACGCGCAGCGAAAGCGCGCGGAGGCCGAGGCAGAGGCCGTCGCGGCGGTTCGGATAGAGAGCGCCGGGGTTTTGTCTCCGTCGGCCAGGCCGGTCGCTCCGCGCGGTCGCGATGTCGCTGAGCGGGTGGCAATCGTCGGCATGTCGGGACGTTTCCCGAAGTCGCCGAACTTGGCGAAATTTTGGGAGAACCTTGCGGCCGGCCGCGACTGCGTGTCGGAGATTCCGGCCTCGCGCTGGCCGGTGGAGCGCTTCTACGACCCCGAGCCCGCGCGGCCGGGCAAGACCTGCTGCAAATGGATGGGCGTGCTCGAGGACATCGACCGCTTCGATCCGCTGTTTTTCCAGATTTCACCCGCCGAGGCGCGGATGATGGATCCGCAGCAGCGCCTCTTCATCGAGAGTTGCTGGAGCTGCCTCGAGGACGCGGGCGTAGACCCGCGCCGCCTGAGCGGCTCGAATTGCGGCGTGTTCGCCGGCTGCGGCATCGGCGACTACGGGCTCGGCGCCGAGCGCGATGGCGTGATCGGCGCGACCGGCGTGGCGCCGTCGATCCTGCCGGCGCGGGTTTCCTATTTGTTGAATTTGAAGGGGCCTTGCCTCGCCATCGACACGTCCTGCTCGTCCTCGCTGGTGGCGATCGCGAACGCCTGCGACAGCCTGGTGCTGGGCAACTGCGACCTCGCGCTCGCGGGCGGCGTGCTGGTGATGACCGGCCCCTCGCTGCACATCGGCATGAGCCAGGGCGGAATGCTTTCGCCCGACGGACGTTGTTTCACCTTCGACGAACGGGCCAACGGTTTCGTGCCCGGCGAGGGCGTGGGCGTGGTGCTGTTGAAGCGTCTGTCCGACGCGGTGCGCGACGGAGACAACATCCACGGCGTCATCCAGGGCTGGGGCGTGAACCAGGACGGCAAGACGAACGGTATCACGGCGCCCAGCATGCAATCGCAGGCGGCCCTGGAGCGCGATCTGCACGCGCGTTTCGGCATCGACCCGGAGACGATCTCGCTCGTCGAGGCGCACGGCACGGGCACGCGCCTGGGCGATCCGATCGAGGTCGAGGCGCTGACGGCGGCCTTCCGCGTCTCCACCCAAAAGCAGGCCTACTGCGCGCTTGGTTCGGTGAAGAGCAACATCGGGCACCTCGGCGTGGCCGCGGGCGTCGCCGGCGTGCTGAAAGTGTTGCTCGCGTTGCGGCATCGCACGCTGCCGCCGACGGTGAATTTTCAGCGTCTGAACCCGCACATTCCGCTCGCGGGAAGTCCCTTCTACATCAGCGAGCGGGCAAAGGCCTGGGATGCGACGCCGGGTCGAGCGCGCCGGGCCTGCGTCAGCTCCTTCGGCTTCAGCGGCACCAACGCGCACCTGATCATCGAGGAGGCCCCCGCCTCGTCCGCGGGCCGCGAGGCCGGCTTCGAGTCTGTGCCGGCGCTCGTGGTGTTGTCGGCCAAGACCGAGGACGCTCTCCGCGAAACGGCGCGGAATCTGCGCGATTTTCTCACGCACGACAGCTCCGCGGCGGAATGTGGTTTGCACGACATCGCGCATACCTTGCAGGTCGGCCGCGAGGCGATGGGTGAACGACTCGGCTTCGTCGCGCCCACGAAGGCCGCGCTGGGCGAGAGCCTGGAGGCCTGGTTGGCGGGACGGGAGGTCGCGGGGCTCCGTCGCGATCAGGTGAAGCGCCTCAAAGCCTTTGTCGCCGCGTTCAAGGCCTCCGAGCAGTCGCGCGCGGTGCTCGAGCAGGCGCTTCGCCGGAACGATCACGCCGAGCTTCTTGAGCTTTGGGTCAAGGGCGTGGAGATCGATTGGCAGCGGCTCTACGTCGGGCGCAAGCCACGTCGCGTCAGTCTGCCGACCTATCCTTTCGCGCGGGAGCGTTACTGGTTTGGCGAGGAGCAGGCGCCTTTGCCTGCGACTCCAGCCGAGGTGGTCGTGGATGCGACGTCGCTGTTCATGGCAAATCCGGTGTGGGCGAACTTGCCCGCCGTGGCGGAGTCGCGTCCGCCGGAATGCGAGCGGCACCTTGTGCTCTTGGGCCGCCCGCTTCGCTCGGAGGAGGCTGCGCTTCGGCGCCGCTTCCCGGCGGCGGAGTTCGTTGTTTTCGAGTCGGAAAGCGATAACGCGGCCGAGCGCTTCGGTGCGGACGCACGACAGGCCTTCGCGGCTCTAAAAGAGGTGCTTGGGCAAAGATCCGCGGGCAAGGTGCTGGTGCAGGCGCTCGTGGGCGCTGACGAGCATGGCGCGCTGGCGGCGGGGCTGGCTGCGTTGTTCAAGACGGCGCGCTTGGAGAATCCACGTGTGCTCGCGCAGCTTATCGAGGTGGAGCCCGGCGCAAGTCTAGCGAATGTCCTCGCCCAAGCCGCGGCGCGTTCCGAGGCGGCGCAGCTTCGGGTGCACGGCGGCGTTTGGTCGGCTCCGGCTTTGGCGGAGATTCCGTGGTCCGACGCCACGGGGAAGCTGCCCTGGAAAGATGGCGGGGTTTACTTGATCACAGGCGGCGCCGGCGGCTTGGGACGAATCTTTGCCGGAGAAATCGCGAAACGTAGCCCGGGCGTGACGCTTGTTCTTGCCGGGCGCTCGTCTTTGTCGGCGGAGCGCGCGGCGGCTTTGCGCGAGCTCGAAGGAAGCGGCGCGAAGGTCGTTTATCGTTCGCTCGACGTTGTCGACGCGATGGCCGTGACGGACTTGGTGCGGAGCATCCGCGCGGAGCACGGGCGGCTCGATGGCGTGATCCACGCCGCCGGGCTCATCCGGGACAACTTCATCCTGAAGAAGGACGCGGCGGAGTTCTCCGCGGTATTGGCGCCCAAGGTGGCGGGCGTGGTGAATCTCGACCAGGCGACGCGAGAGCTGCCGCTCGACTTCTTCGTGATCTTTTCGTCCGGCGCCGGCGCGACCGGCAACGCGGGCCAGGCCGACTATGCGGCGGCAAACGCGTTCCTCGACGGCTTCGCCCTCTGGCGGAGCGACGAGGTGGAGGCGGGCCGGCGTTTTGGCCGAACCTTGTCGTTGAACTGGCCGCTGTGGCGCGACGGTGGCATGCGCGTCGACGCGACGACCGAACGCGTGATGCGGGAGCGCACCGGCATGGCCGCGATGGAAAGCGCGGCCGGCATCACCGCTTTCTATCGGGCGATGGCTACGGGGCGGCCGCAGATCATGGTCGTCGCCGGCGACGTTGCGCGCATCCGGCAGGGTCTTGTCGCGACGAGCGTGTCGGTTGAGGCATCGTCGTCTTCGGGGACGCCGACGCGTCCTGAAGACGTTTCGGAGCTGCGCGGCGGCACGCTCGCACGGCTGAAGGGACTGCTTGGCGAAATCATCGATCTGCCCGCCGAGCGGATCGAGGCGGACGAGCCGCTCGAGAGCTACGGCATCGACTCGCTGATGGTGACGCGGCTGAACCAGCAGCTTGCCCGGGTTTATCCGGAGGTCTCGCAGACGCTTTTCTTCGAGTTCAAGACCCTCGGCGAAATCGCGAGCCACTTCGTCACGGCGTTCCCGGAAGAGAGCGTGCGCTGGACCGGATTCGCGCGGTCGAAGCCTGTGCTCGCGCCGGCGACCGCCGCGCTACCGGTCGCGAGGCCGGAGCTGTCCACTTCGCCCGGCCGAGTTGCTGCGGCCCGGCCGGACGCGCAGGAGCCTATCGCGATCATCGGCATCTCAGGGCGCTACGCCCAGGCGGAGACGCTCGAGGCGTTCTGGGCGAATCTCGTCGCGGGCAAGGACTGCGTGACCGAGATCCCGTCGAAGCGCTGGGCTTTGGACGGTTTCTTCGAGGCCGACCCGGAGGCGGCGATCAGGCAGGGCAAGAGCTATAGCAAGTGGGGCAGCTTCCTCGAGGGCTTCGCGGAGTTTGATCCGCTGTTTTTCAACATCTCCCCGCTCGAGGCCTTGGGCATGGATCCGCAGGAGCGCTTGTTCCTGCAAGCGGCGTGGGAGGCCGTCGAGGCGGCCGGCTACACCCGTGCGCGTCTGGCGGAGGCGGTCGACGGGAACGTCGGTGTGTTCGCCGGAGTCACCAAGACGGGTTTCGAGCTGTATCGCGAGGACTGGCGCCGGCAGGGAGAGATCGTGACGCCTTACACGTCCTTCGGCTCCATCGCGAACCGGGTGTCCTACGTGCTCAACCTCAAGGGGCCGAGCATGCCGATCGACACGATGTGCTCGTCGTCGTTGACCGCGATCCACGAGGCCTGCGAGCAGCTCCGGCGCGGCGCCTGCCGCATGGCGATCGCGGGCGGGGTGAACCTTTATCTGCATCCCTCGTCCTATGTCGGGCTCTGCGCCCAGCGCATGCTGTCGCGCGACGGCAAGTGCAAGAGCTTCGGCGAGGGCGGCAACGGCTTCGTGCCCGGCGAGGGCGTGGGCGTCGTTCTGCTCAAGCCGCTCTCGCAGGCCCGGGCCGACGGCGACCCGATCCACGCGATCATCCGCGGCACGAGCGTGAACCACGGCGGCAAGACGAACGGCTACACGGTGCCCAACCCGAACGCGCAACGCGAGGTGATCCGCGACGCGCTCGAGAAATCCGGCCTCGACGCCCGCGCGGTGAGCTACGTCGAGGCGCACGGCACCGGCACCGAGCTTGGCGACCCGATCGAGGTGACGGGGCTGGCCCAGGCCTTCGCGAAGGACACGACCGAGACCGGATTCTGCGCGCTCGGTTCGGCGAAATCGAATCTCGGCCATCTCGAGGCCGCGGCGGGCGTCGCTGGCTTGACCAAGGTGGTGCTGCAGCTTCGACACGGGTCACTCGTGCCCTGCCTGCACGCCGTGGCCCTCAGCCGGACGAGTGCCGTCGGACTTCCGCCCGTGGTCGTGCAACGCGAGGTGGCGGAGTGGCGCCGTCCGGTCGTCACACGCGATGGACGGACGCGAGAGCTGCCGCGCATCGCCGGCATATCGTCATTCGGCGCCGGGGGCTCGAACGCACACGTCATCCTCGAGGAGGCGCCGGAGGCCCCGGTTTCGGTTGGTGTTTCGCCGCGCGGCGGACCGGCCTTGGTCGTGCTCTCGGCGAAAACCGAGGAGCGGCTGCGCGCCTACGCGAAGAAGCTGGCCGAATATCTGGCCGACGCGTCCACGAACGGGGAACCGGATCTGCATGATCTGGCCTACACCCTTCAGACTGGGCGCGAAGCGATGGACGAGCGCCTGGCGCTGGTGGTCGCCTCCTTGGCGGAGCTGCGCGAGAAACTCGACGCCTTCCTGACCGATTCGACCGATGGCGTGGCGGCGGGCGTGCATCGCGCTCGCGTGACGCGCGGCGCCGACGGCTTGGGCGAACTCTACGCCGACGAGGACATGGTCCAGACCGTTCTCGCCTGGCTCCGGAAGGGGAAACTCGCGCGGATCGCCGATCTGTGGGTGCGCGGCGCGCCGCTTGATTGGAGCAAGCTGCACGGGGAGAAAACGCCCCGGCGCATCGTGCTGCCGACCTATCCCTTCGCGCGCGAAACCTATTGGGTGGAGATCAAGCCGACCACGCCCGCCGGTGGCGCGCGTTTGCATCATCTGGTGCATGAAAACACCTCCGACCTGGCGGGGCTGTGCTTCAGTTCCCGCTTCTCGGGCGCCGAGTTCTTCCTCGCGGATCACGTGGTGAACGGCGCGAAGGTGCTGCCGGGCGTCGCCTATCTCGAAATGGCCCGTTTTGCCGCATTGCGCGCGATGGGAGACGCGTCGGCGGCTCGGACGGCGGGAATCCTTATTCGCAACGTGATCTGGGCCCGGCCGATTTCGGTCGAGGGACGGGGAACCGAGGTCCATTTGCGTTTGAACGACGCGGGCGAGGATGGGCTGGCCTTCTCCGTCGAGGCGCACGACGCGGGCGGCGCCGTGCTGGTGCGCAGCCAAGGCTACGTTCGGCCGGGACGGGGCGAAAGCGCGCCCGTGTTGGAGCTGGAGCATCTGCGCGCGGAGATCGCGGAGCGGCGCCTGTCGCGAGCGGAGTGCTACGCCGCGTTTACGGCGATGGGCGTCGCCTACGGGCCGCGTTTCCAAGGGCTCGACGAAGTGGCGGTGGGCGCGGGACAGGCACTCGCGCGTTTGAGCCTGCCGGAGACCTTGCGCGCTTCCGCGAGCGACTACGGCCTGCATCCAAGCCTGATGGACGCGGCCTTGCAGGCCTGCATCGGCCTGTCGCTGCTCGAGGGCGAAGGCCAAAGCGCAGGCGCGGCGACTTTCGTTCCCTACGCGCTGGACGAGCTGGAGATGTTTGGACCCGCGGGCGAGGCGAACTGGGTGTGGATTCGCCCCTGCCGAGTGGAAAACTCGGAGGCGCGGGTGCCGAAGCTTGATCTCGATCTTTGCGACGAGGGCGGTCGGGTGCAGGTTGCGTTGCGCGGCCTGTCTTTCCGCCGTTTCGATGGAGACGCCGGTCGGGCCGGGGCACCGGCCGCGAGCGAGACTTGGCTGATGGCGCCGCACTGGACGCCCTCGGACTCGACGGCGAACGCCGCGCCGGTCGAGTATGACAGCCACCTGGTGATGAGCTGCGGCTTGGCGCCGCTCTCGGTCGCCGGCTTGCGCGAGATCGGACCGGATGCCGCGACGGTAGCGTTGCGGACGGACGCGGCCGATCAGGCGCAGGGCTTCACTGCCGCCGCGGTTCAGGCCTTTGATGTGGTTCGCGAACGGCTCAAGGCGGCGCGGGCGGCGGCGGGGCGTCAACTGGTGCAGATCGCGATTCCATCCGACATGGACGGCGCGCTTTGGAGCGCGCTGGCCGGCCTGATGAAGACGCTTCGTTTGGAGAACCCGGCTTTTGTCGGCCAGGTCGTCGCGCTCGACCCACGCGAGGACGAGGTCGCGCGTGCGCGCAAGCTGCGCGAGTGCCGCCTTCGCCCCGACGAGACGGAGATTCGCTATGTGGCGGGCGCTCGCGAGGTGTGCGTTTGGGAGGAGTTGTCGAACGCCGTCGAGGCGGCGGATTCGGGCGTGCCGTGGAAAAACGATGGAGTTTATCTCATCACTGGCGGCGCGGGCGGGATCGGGCTGATCTTCGCCGAGGCTATTTCAAAACAGGTAAGCGGCTCGACGGTGGTGCTTTGCGGACGCTCTTCGCTGAGGGAGGAGAAGCGCTCGCGCTTGGACGAGCTCTCGGAGGCCGGGGCGACAATCGTATATCGGCAGGTCGACGTGTCGCGACGCGATGAGGTGGCGCGTTTGATCGCGGAGATCCGTGCCGAACACGGCAGGCTCGACGGCGTTCTGCATGCGGCGGGAGTGATCCGTGATCGCCTGATCGTGAACAAGCCCGCGGACGAGTTCCGCGAGGTGCTGGCGCCGAAGGTGAACGGGGCGGTTTACTTGGACGACGCGACGCGCGAGCTGGCCTTGGACTTTTTTGTGCTCTTCGCGGCCGGCGCGGGCGTGCTCGGCAATGTCGGGCAGGCGGATTACGCGACGGCGAACGCCTTCCTCGACGGTTTCGCGCGCTTCCGCAACGGCCTCGTCGCCGCCGGCAAGCGGCGAGGGCGCACGCTCGCGGTGGATTGGCCCTTCTGGGCCGAGGGCGGCATGAAGATGGATGCGGGGGCGGTCGCGGCGATGCGGGACAAGCTCGGACTTTCTCCCCTGGGCATGGAAGCCGGAGTGGCTGCTTTGGTGCGAGCCTGGACCTCCGGGCGGGATCAGGTTTTGGTCGCGAGCGGGGAACGTGCCCGGGTTCGGGCGCTTTTCGCGCGGCCAGAGGCGGCGAGCGTTTCGCCCGCACCGGCCACGGTGCAAGCGAACAGCGGAGCTTCGCTCGAAGAGAAGGCGATCGCTTATTTCCGCGAGTTGCTCTCGACGACTCTGCGCGTGCCGCTGGCACGCATCCATTCGGACGGCGTGATGTCGGATCTGGGCATCGATTCGGTCGTGGTGATGAACCTGACCAACCGGCTGGAGGAGCACTTCGGCGCGCTGTCGAAGACGCTTTTCTTCGAGCACCAGACGATCCGCGCCTTGGCGCGCCATTTCGTGGCGGCGCACGCGGAGAAGCTCTCTCGCTTGTTCCCGGCGGAGGAGCCGCGCGCGGAGGTGACGAGGCAGGGCGTGGCGCCGCTTGCGGTTCCGGTGGCGTCACGCGTGGATGGAGCGAAGGCTTGGTCGCGGGCCGCTGCTGCGGCGTCGTCGGTGCCCGTGCGCGTGGTTCCGAGCGCGGCCATGCCGACGGAGTCTCCGGCGGCGGGCGTGCTGGATATCGCGATCATCGGCGTGTCGGGCCGTTACCCCCAGGCGCGTAACGTGGACGAGTTTTGGACGGTGCTGCGCGAAGGGCGCGATTGCATCACCGAGGTGCCGAAGGAGCGCTGGGATTGGCGGGATTATTACTCCGAGGATCCGGCGCGCCCGAAGGGCCACAGCAGCAAGTGGGGCGGCTTCATCGACGACGTCGACAAGTTCGATCCGCAGTTTTTCCACATCTCGCCGAAGATCGCGCCTTACCTCGATCCGCAGGAGCGCCTGATCCTCGAGGAGACTTGGAAGGCCCTGGAGGACGCCGGTTATCGCCGGGAGGATCTCCAGAAGCGGGTGGGGGACGAGTTGGTCGCGCCCGTCGGCGTCTACATCGGTGCGATGTATGGCGAGTATCAGCTCTTCGGGGCGGAAGCGGCGTTGGCGGGGCGGCGGCTCGGTTTCGCCGGCAACCTCGCGAGCCTGGCCAACCGCGTCTCCTACGTGCTGAACCTGCACGGGCCGAGCATGATGGTGGACACGATGTGTTCGAGCTCGCTGACCTGCCTGCATCTGGCCTGCCAGGATCTGGCGGCGGGGCGCACGGACTATGGCATCGCGGGCGGGGTCAACGTCACGGTGCATCCAAACAAGTATCTGATGCTGAGCGGCGGGCAGTTCCTCTCGGCCGCGGGCCGCTGCGAGAGCTTCGGCGAGGGCGGGGCGGGCTATATTCCCAGCGAAGGCGTGGGCGTGGTGGTGTTGAAGCGCCTGGCCGATGCGGAGCGGGACGGCGACCATATCCACGGCGTCATCAAGGCCAGCGTGGTGAACCACGGCGGCCGGACCCATGGTTACAGCGTGCCCAACCCGAAGGCGCAGGAGCGAGTGGTGGCGCAGGCGCTGCGGGACGCGCGGCTTGATCCGCGTGCGATCAGCTACATCGAGGCGCACGGCACGGGCACGAAGCTTGGGGACCCGATCGAGATCGCCGGCTTGGCAAACGCCTTCGGCAAGATGGCGCCCGGGCAGCGCTGCTGGGTGGGTTCGGCCAAATCCAACATCGGGCATTGCGAGTCGGCGGCGGGCATCGCCGGTCTGACGAAGGTATTGCTCCAGATGAAGCACGGGCAGATCGCGCCTTCCCTGCATTCGCGCGTGCTCAACCCGCACATCGATTTCGCCTCCACGCCTTTCGTGGTGAACCAAAGCCTGCGCGAGTGGGAGCGTCCTACGCTGGACGGAAAACCCGTGCCGCGTATCGCGGGTATCTCGTCCTTCGGCGCGGGTGGTTCCAACGCCCACGTGATCGTCGAGGAGTATGTGGCGAAAGGTTCCGCTTCGGCCACCAACGATCGGGACGGACGGGAAGCGGCCGGCGCGAGAGGCGCGGCGGAACCGGCCTTTGTCGTGCTCTCGGCGAAGACGGAGGAGCGCCTGATCGAGGTCGCGCGCGGTTTGCGGCGGCATCTCGATTCATCGGACCACGCCGGCTCCTCGCCGGATGTTTTGCGCAGCCTGGCCTATACCTTGCAGGTGGGACGCGAGGCGATGGAGGAGCGGCTCGGCTTCGCCGTGAACTCGCTCGAGGAGCTGAAAGGAAAACTGGATCGCTTCCTTCGGAACCAGCCTGCCGCGGACGCTTGGCTGCGGGGGAGCGCGACGGAAGACGCCGGTGTCGGCGAAGTCGGCCGCGGCAACTTGCTGGAGCGCTGGGTCGCCGGGGGCACGGTGGAGTGGAAATCGCTCTACGGCGCGCGTCCGCCGCGGCGGATCAGCCTGCCCACCTATCCTTTTGCGCGGAAGCGTTTCTGGGTGGAGACCGGGGCCGTGCAGGCGACCGCGACGCCGACTGAGTTGACCGCTTTGACCTCGGTGGACGCTCAGCCGTCGCGCGGTCGCGCGCTCGCGGCACCGAGTGCGGAGGTCCGGGTTTGGGGCGCGGCGCCGCTGGAGAAGCCGACGCGCGTCACGCTCGCTCCCTTGCCGGCGGCTCGGCCGCCGATGCCTGTTCCCGCTCCTGAGGCGAAGATCGAGCCGAAGGTGGAACCTAAATCCGAGACGAGAGCACAGGCCCAAGCGCCGGCCGCGACGGCTGCCGCGACCGCGGCGCCGGAGTCCTTGCGCAAGGAGCTGCGAACCAGTCTGGCGCAGGCCCTTTTCCTCGAGGAAAACGAGGTCGGTCTCGACAAGCCTTTCCTCGAGATGGGTCTCGACTCGATCGTCGGGGTGGAGTGGGTCAACGCGATCAACAAAAAATACGGGCTCACGATCCCGGCGAACCAGGTCTACGAGTATCCGAGCTTGCGGAAGTTCACGGATTTTCTGCACCGCCAGTTGTCGCCGGCGGAGACCCTCGCCGAGGCGCCGCCGGCTCCCGCACCGACGATCAGGGCGGCGGTCGCGGCTCCGGTGGTTTCGACGCCAGTCCCCGAACCCGCGCCGGCGCGTATGGAAAGCCGATCTACTTCGGCGTCGAAATCCGCTTCGACGGCGAAGACGACCGACATCGCCATCGTCGGCATGGCGGGGCGCTTCCCCGGGGGCGAGACGCTCGAGGAGTTTTGGGACCTGCTCCAAAGCGGGCGGAACGCGTTCACATCCTTCCCCGACGACCGTGATTGGGATCTGGCCGGGTTTTCTCCGGGCGGGGTGACGGATGCCAAGATCGCGGCGACGCGCGGCGCGTTCTTGCGCGAGGTCGATCGCTTCGATCCGTTGTTTTTCCAGATCTCGCCGAAGGAGGCGACGACGATGGACCCGGGCGAGCGGCTCTTCTTGCAGGAGACGTGGAAGGCTATCGAGGACGCGGGCATCGTGCCGGCCACGCTTTCGGGTCGGCGCTGGGGCGTGTTTTGCGGCAACGGCGGCGACTACTCGCTGCGCATCAAAGACGCGGTCGGCTACTCGCCCCACGTGACTCTCGCGCAGGTGCCTTCGCGCGTGTCGCATTGCCTGAACCTGACCGGCCCGAGCCAGTCGATCGATGCGGGTTGCGCCTCGGCGCTGCTCGCCATCGCGCAGGCCTGCGATCATCTCGTGCTGGGGAAATGCGAGGCAGCCATCGCGGGCGGCGTGCTGGTCCACTCGACACCCAACCTCATCGTCAGCGCCTCGCAGGTCGGTTTGCTTGCGAGCGCGGAGGCGGGTGGTCGGGCCTTGGATCGCTCCGCCGCCGGCATGGTGCCCGGCGAGGCCGTCGGCGTCGTGGTGCTCAAGCCGCTGGCGGACGCGCTGGCGGCGGGCGATCGCATCCACGGCGTGATCGAAGGCTGGGCCAATAATCACAACGGCAAGACCAACGGCCTGGTGTCGCCGAGCGTGGACGCGGAGGCGGCGCTGTTCTCCGAGGTTTACGAGCGCTACAAGATCGACCCGGAAAGCATCGGCCTCGTCGAGGCGAACGCCGCGGGCTTGCCGCTGGCCGACGCCGCGGAGGTGCAGGCTCTGACGCGCGCCTTCCGGCAAAAGACCGACCGGCGCCGTTTCTGCGCCTTAGGCACGGTCGAGAACAACGTCGGGCACGGTTTCCACGCCTCGGGCATGAGCCATATGATGAAAGTGCTGCTCGGCCTGCGCCACCGGCGGGTTCCCGGCACGCCCGGTGCGGAGGCCCCGGACCCGGCGCTGAAGCTCGACGAAAGCCCCTTCTTCGTTCCGACGCAGACGATTCCCTGGACGGCGGGTGTGGGTGGACGCCGACGCGCGGCGATCAGCTCCTTCGGGGCGACCGGCGCCAACGTGCATCTGGTGATCGCCGAGCCGCCCGGGCCTTCGGAGGCAAACGACGCCGCGGGCGCCGAGTCCGCGCGCGACGCCACCGGCGCCGTGCTGATCACGCTCTCGGCAAAGACCGAGGCGGGGCTGCGGCAAAGCGCTCGCGATCTCGCGGCGCATTTCGCGCGGCGCGAGGCGGCGGGCGAGCGCGTGAATCTGCGGCGACTCGCCGCCAACCTGTTGCTGCGCCGGAGTCACTTCGAGCACCGCTGCGCAGTCGTGGCGGCCGATGTTGCGGAGTTGCAGGGCCGTTTGCGCGAACTCGCCGAAGGGCGAAAAGCGGAGGGCGTCTTGATTGGCGGCGGCGCGGAGTCGGGGGAACGTTTGCCCCCGGCGCTGGCCGGATTGGCGAAAAGCACGATCGAGGCCTTGGCCGCGGGAACGACCGACGCCAAGGCAGGCTGGCTCGTGCTGGCGGATCTTTTTATCCAAGGCGTGCCCTTGGAGTTGTCGGCGCTTTTTTCTCGGAACGAATGCGCGCCATTGAACCTGCCAGGGTATGCTTTCGAGAAACGGCGCTGCTGGATCGACGCGCCGCGCAGGAATCTGGGGCGACGCGGTGGCGGCAGCGCGGGGCCCGCGGCGACGCCCCTTTCGGCGGTCGAGGGAGAGTCGGAGACCTTGGCCGTGCTAATCGGGCTTCTGGCCGAGATCACCGGCTTGTCGCTGGCGGAGATCGTTCCGGCGTCGAGGCTCAGTGAATACGGCGTCGATTCGCTCCTGGGCATGCGGCTGCTGAACCGGATCAACGCCCGCTTCGGCGGCGGCTTCGATGCGTCCTTGCTGGTGATCGAAACGATCGCCGGCGTCGCCGCGGAGATCGCGCGCCGGGAGAAAGCTGACGGTGCCGCGGCGGCGCCCGTCGCCCTCGCGCCCGCCCCGGGAACTTGGGCGCGGCCGGGGTTCATCGAGACCTCGGTGGTGAAGGTCGGGCGGCATTCTGCGGATTTGGGCGGCGGTTCGGAGATGGGCGCTCGCGTGCTGGAAAGCTTAGTCGCTCGAGGGATTGGCGTGTGGCGCGAGGCGGATTCGTTGCGGTTCGAGTATCTCGCCCGGAAGGAGGCGAAGGCCTCGGTAGCGAAGCTCGTGGACAACGACGAGGCCGTCGCGCTCCACGCGTTTCTGCACGAGGGCGAGCGTTGTTTTCCGGTGAGCGACATGCAGCGCTTCGCGTTGCAGGAGTCGGAGGTTCACGGGCGCACGAGCTTCAATCTCTGCCAGGGATTCCGGATCGACATGCCGGTGGACGCGGCGGCGCTGAACGAGGCGCTGAACGACCTGGTGCGGCGTCATTCAATTTTCCGCACCGGGGCGCGGCTTGTTGGCAAGCAGTGGATGCAGGTCGTTCGGGACGAACTGCAGGTGCGGTGTCACGAAGTGGTGTGGCCCGAGATCGGCACGAGGGCGGAATTCGCGGCCGAGCTCGCGCGCTTCCAGCGGGCGCGGAACGCGGAGCGTTTCGACGCGAGCCGGCCGGCCTTGTTCGACGTCTATCTGCTCCACAACGAGACGGAGTTCGGCGCGATCGTTTTTCACGCCCACCATTTCCACGCGGATGGATTCACCCTGTATCTATTCCAGCAGGAGCTGCATGAGCGCTACCTCGCGCGGAAGCAGGGCCGGCCTTACGCGGAGTCGGCGCGGCGGGCGGAGTATGCACATTTCGCGTTGTCGCAGTTCGCGCCGGAGCGAGCCGAGGTGGCCCGGCATTGGCTGGATAAACTGCGAGGGAAGCGCGCGGCCTTCGCGCTGCGGGACCGGGCGGCGTCGGCCCCGGGGGGCGCGTCGGCGAGGTGGGGCGCCGGGGTGTGCGAGCTGTCGATTTCGCCCGAGCTCTTGTCGGAGCTCGAGGCCTTCAACCGGCGCCATCGGACGACGCTGACCCAACTCGTCACCTGCGCGCTGGCCGTGCTGCTGCATCGGCTGACGGGCGCGAGCCATCCGATCCAGATGGTCTACAACCTGCGGGACCGGGCGGAGTTCGAGACGGTGATGGGCGATTTTTCCGCGTCGGTGCCGATGCTTCTGGAGTTGGACGAGCGGTGTTCCTGGCCGGAGGTGTTCCGGGCCTACGAGACCGCGATGCTCGAGATTCAGCGGCACAAGCACTTCGATTTCTCGGTGCTCATCCAAGCGGTAGGTGAGGAT
>CBIHRE010000038.1:0-16200 GCA_966212385.1 uncultured Akkermansia sp.
CTGCGTCTCGACCGCGAGTTGGCCGTCGGCAAGGAGCCACTGCTTTTGGAAGGCGGCGCGGACGCGCTCGAACATGGCCTGAAATCGGGCAGCATCCGCCTCGCGGCCGAGGGCGCGGGCCATGCGCGCCATCTTGGCGGCGTCGTCCGCCCAGTAGGCGGTGGCCAGCAGGTTTTTCATCGGCGAATGCGTGCCGAAGGACGTGTCGCTCGGGATGCAGAGCCAGTCGCCGTAATTGTTGGCGAGTTTGTTGAGGCGCAGGCCCTCGGGGTTGTTGCGTTCGATCCAATCCAGCCAGCGAACCATCGCGCCCCAGTGGCGCTCGACGACGCGGAGATCGCCGTAGACGCGCCAGAGCGTGTAGGGGATGATGATGCCGGCGTCGGCCCAGGCGGCGGCGCCGCCGAGGTTGCCGAGGCCGACGAAATTGATGTCTTCGCGCAGGCGCGGAGCCACGTCGGGAAAGACACCCTCGGGCGTCTGCGCGTCCTCGACGTCGATCAGCCATTTCGTGAAGAACGCCGCGACATCCATGTTGCACATGGCGGTGCGGCAAAACACCTGGGCGTCGCCCATCCAGCCGAGACGCTCGTCGCGTTGCGGACAATCGGTCGGCACGGAGAGGAAGTTGTCGCGCTGCGACCAGAGGCCATTGAGCCAGAGACGATTCACGCCCGCATGCGAGCACTCGAAATGGCCGGCGGGTGGCGTGGCGGAATGAATGACGCAGCCCGTGACGGCGTCGGGCAGCGGGGCGCCGGGCAGGCCGGAGAGCTCGACGTATTGGAAACCGTGAAAGGTGAAATGGGGCTCGAACACCTCCACGCCGTCACCGCGGCAAACGTAAACGTCGGTCGCCTTGGCGCGGCGCAGGTTGGCGGTGTAGAGCGTGCCGTCGGCGTTGAGCCGTTCGCCGTGGCGAAGCTGAACGCGGGTGCCGGCCGGCGCCTCGACGCGCAAACGCACCCAGCCGGTCATGTTCTGCCCCATATCGTAGAGGTGAACGCTAGGGCTGATCTCGATATGCGAGACCGGGGCGAGCGTCTCCGTGACGCGCACCGGCTCGGCACGCTGGGCGACGAGCGGAGCGGAGGGCGCGGCGACCTCGCGGGCGGACAACCAGTCGCGCGGTTCGCGACGGGCGTCGTAGACCTCGCCCATCATGAAGTCGGAGGAAAGGATCGGGCCGGTGGCGCACTGCCAGGAGCCGTCCGTGCCCAGCGTGAGGCGCGAGCCGTCGGCGAGCTCCACCTCGAGTTGCACGAGGAGGCTGTTTTCGAGCGAGCCGTAGCGCCCGCGCTGCTCCTGCCAGCCGACGTAGCCGGTCCACCAGCCGTCACCTAGAGTGGCGGAGAGCTCGTTGCGTCCGGAGGCGAGAAGCTCGGTGACGTCGTAGGCGCGGTAGTGGATGCGCTTCTCGTAGTCGGTCCATTCCGGAGCGAAGAGGTCCTCCCCCACCCGCTTGCCGCCGAGGCGCAACTCGAAGAGACCGCGCGCGCTGGCGTAGACCGTGGCGCGACGGACGGCGGCGCCCAGTTCGAAGACACGGCGAAAAACCGCGGGCGTGCCCGGCTCGATCAAGGTGGGCGCGACGGCCTGCGGATCGCGACGGATGATCTCGGGATCGGCCGCGATCCAGCGCGCGGACCAGTCGGACTTTTCCAAAAGTCCCATAGTCCAGAAGGCGGACGCGGAGCGCACGGAGCCTCCGGTTTCGTCCCACACTTCGACAGACCAGTGGCAGACCTCACGCGAACGGAGCGGAGTGCCGCCGTAAACAACGTGCGCGGTCTCGCCGCTTTCGACGCGGCCGCTGTCCCAGCGATCGGCTCGGCCGGCGGCGAGCGCGGCCGCCGTGCTGGCGACGCGGATACGGTAGGCGAGCTGACGCGCGCCGCGACGGGGCGTTTCCAAGCACCAGGAAAGGCGCGGAGCGGTTTCATCGATGCCAAGCGGATCGACAAGGTATTCGCAGCGGAGACGGGTGATCGTTGTGGCGGACACGGTGGGAAAAGGAAGTGGAGTGGATAAGAGTCGCGGTTCAATGGCGTCCGAGTTTTTCGCGCCAGGCGGGGTATTCCTTGGCAAGCAGCTCGCCCGCCCATTCGCCGTGGTAATCGTAGCCGCTGCGACGCTCGTAATCGATCTCGGCGTAGGTGTAGGCCGGGCGGGAGTCGCGATCCATGTAGAGCGGGCGATTGCTGCCGAGCTCGTAGAAGCGCGCCCACAGCGGCGGCGCGGACGGATCGGCCACGAGACGCCGCTCGACGCGGCCGTCGGCGCCTTTGATCAGCTCGAGGCGTTGGCCATGAATCACGACCGACCGCAGCCAGGCCGCCGCGCCATCGACGGCGGCGACCACCTTGGGCGAGGGATTTTCGATCTGCATCAGAAACCGGACTATGCCCACGCTCTCATCGCCGGAAAGCGAGGGCGGCTCGAACTTGCGGGCCCAGGCCGGAGCAAAGGTCTTCTCGTCATGCTGCGCGCACCAAGCGGTCGGTTTTCCGTCCTGTGTGATCTGGGTCTTGAGGATGCAGTCGATGCCACGCGCCACGGCGTCGGCACAACGGGCGCGACGCTGGCGGTCGACGAAAGCGAACGGCTCTTTGCCGGCGGCGATGTCGCGCAAGAGCTCCAGCGCGTCGATCATCGCGCCATCGTTATAAGTGATGCGCGAATAATAGCCGTGATCTCGCAGCGGATAGAACTGGGGAAAGCCTCCATTGGGATACTGCGCGGCCAAGAGGTAATCCACGCCGCGGACGACGGCGACGCGACACTTCTCGTCCCCACCGGCCTGGGCGACCAGGGAGAGAAAGCGCATCGGCCGGGTCGTCGCGTGGTTATCGATGGTGTTGGCGTCGCCCTTCTTTTCGATCTCGGCCAAGAATTCGGGTGTGGGCGCGACCAGCAAATCGGCGTTCTTTGGCCACGCCCCCTCCGCGGACTGATAAAGCAGCACGGAGTCGGCGGCGGCACGCGCCTCGGGCGAGGCATACCAGGCGGCGTCGCGCTTCAGCAGGCCGGCGCCCCACTTCAGCGGAGCGGTGGCGGCGAAGGTCGCGAGCGGGAGCCACAGGATGGCGACGAGAAGAGCGGACCGCGTTTTCATGGAACGACGGCGGCGGGCGCCGGGCGAGCGCAGCGGTCCATGCGCGCGGCGAAATCGCGCAGGTAGTCTTGGCGCCAGCGGCTGACGCCGCGGGCGCCGTGATGGACGCCCTCGGCCAGCTCGGGCGCGGGATCGTCGGTCCACCAGTTGGGGAAGCGCGCGGAGGGGCGGCTGGTCGCCTCGGGCGAAGGCAGGACCGAGGTGATCTCGCCGGTCAGGCCATCGATGCCGGGGACCTTGCTCGCGATGGAATAGGCGAAAACCTTGGGATCGCGAGGGCAGAAGCGGAAACGCAGATGGCCGGCGCCGTCGTCGTGGGCGGCGATGGTTTGGTTGCCCATCGTGAATCGCGCCTCGGGCTGGCCGACGATCTTGGCGCCGGCCGGGATGGGCAAAGAAAGCTCTACGATGCTGAAGATCTCCACGTGATCGGCGGCGGTGGTCAGCCGATCATAGCTTGCCTGCGGGCGATCCCAGGCGCGAACGAAGCGACCGCCCCAGCCGGGCGACGCGGGATCGGCGGGATTCCCGCGCAGGAGCCAATTCACCGAGGGCGTGTCGCCCATCTTGATCGTGCCGCCGAGATGTTGCGCGAAGTAATCGCCAAGCGCGCCGCGACCCGCGATGTGGCTGGCGACAAAAGACCGGTTGCCCCACTCGCCCGATTGGTCGCCACCGAGAAAATAGCCGCGGTAGGTGGAGTTGGCCTCGATGATCCAAAGCGTCGGAAAGTGATCGACGAGATACTGGTAGGCGTCGGGGCCCCATTTTTTGTTGGGTCCGCCGATGTAGTAGACGCGGAGCTTGGGCAGGATGTCCGGCGCATCGTGGAGGGCCTGCGTAAGCTCCTCGAGCGCGCCCCAGACGAGGACGTGCAGCGGGCGAGGGTCGTCGCGGCGCGCGCAACGCACGATCCAGTCGGAGCCCTCCGTCGTGCCGCGCAGGCCCGAGTAGGGCGCGGGTTTGACGCCGCCCTGCTTGGTCATGGCGCGAAGCGCGTCGGGGTCGGGATAGGCGGCGGACCAGGTGCGGAGATTGGGAAAATCGCGCGCGTAGGCCTCGATCACTTCGAGGATCTTGTCCTTGCCTTCGCGCTCAAAGGGAGAGGACGCGAGGCCCTCGATCTCCAAGGTGTCGGCGTAAAGCAGCAGATGCGCCATCGACTGGTAATCGTCGGGATCGGTGCCTCCGATATCTGTGGTCACGAGCACGCGATGGCGGGCGACGGTCTCGGCGGAAGCCGTGAAGAAGACGCCGAGCAACAGGAGGCCGACGCAGATCGCCATGGATCGAAGAGCGGTCATCGGGGGTTGCCCCCCTTGGCCGCTTCGATGGTGACGTTTTCCAGGCGCACCGATCCGGAGCGCGTGAGGATGTCCGCCCCTTCGACGCCTTTGAAGACGCAGCCGACGACGCGCACGTTCTCGATGACCGAATCGGCGGTGCCGACGATCCAGAGCGCGCGCGGACTCGACGCTGAAACCACGTTGCGCATCTCGACGTTGCGGACCGTCGGCGGGAAGGGACCGCTGTTCACCTTTCCGTAGACGAGATCGATGGTAAGGACGGAATGGGCGACGCGGCCGACCTTCACGTTGCGAAAGAAAACGTTCTCGATGGGGCCGCCGCGCTCGGCGTTGGTCTTGAGACGCAGGGCGCGATCGAGATTCGGGCTGTCCATGACGCAATCCTCGGCGAAGACGTTGCGCACGCCGCCGCCGGTCTCGCTGCCCAGCACGACGCCGCCATGGCCGTCCTTCATGGTGCAGCCGCGGATGACGATGTTTTCGGACGGCGTGTTCACGCGGCGGCCATCGGCGGTCTTGCCGGACTTGATCGCGATGCAGTCGTCGCCCGTGTCGAAAACGCAGTTCTCGATCAGCACGTCGCGGCTGCTGTCGGGATCGCAACCGTCGTTGTTCGGGCCGTGGCTGGCGACCGTCACGCCGCGCACCGTGACGTTCGAGCACAGCACCGGGTTGATGACCCACATCGGGGAATTGGTGATCGTGACGCCCTCGATCAGGATGTTTTTGCAGCGGAAGGGCTGGATAAAGTTCGGCCGCAGGCGATGGCCCGCGCCGAAGACGCGCTCGGCCACGGGCACGCCGCGTTCACCGAACTCGTTCAGCAATCTGAGGCTGTCGGGCGGGGCGTCGGACCCGCTCGGCTTACGGGTGAATGCCCACCAATTTTCGGCCGAGGCCGAGCCGTCGAGCGTGCCGCCACCGGTGATCGCGATGTTCTCCTGTTCGTGGGCGTAGATGAGCGGCGAGTAGTTCATGCACTCGATGCCCTCGAAGCGCGTGAGGACGACGGGCAGATATTTGGCGGGCTCCGGGATAAATTTCAGGGTGGCGCCGGGGGCCACGTGGAGGTTGACGCCGCTTTGGAGATGCACGGCGGCGGTGAGGAAAACGCCGTCCGTAACGACCACGCGTCCGCCGCCGGCCGCATGGCAGGCGGCGATGGCGCGGCGGATCGCCTCGGTGCAATCCGTCTCCCCGTCGGCCTGGGCGCCGAAGTCCGTGATGTTAAAATCGCGGGCGGGAAACTCCGGAGCGCGGATGCGCGCGAGGATGCCGGGCACGGAGTCCCAGGAAACGGAAGGCTCGGCCGCGGCGGCGGACACCACCGCGATCAACAGCGTGAAAACAGAGCGAAGGAAGCGAACGGGACCGAAGACAGGCGGCATAGGGTTCGGGAGGTGGGATTGGATAAATCGCGAGCCACACCCCCGCCCCATCACTCTTGCGGAAACGTGGCTCTGTCTCAGGCGCGTTCGGCCTCGATTTGCTCGAGGGATTTGCCGGCGGTATCGGGCATGAAGAAGAAGCCGACGCCGCCGCTGATCGCCAGGAAGAGGGTCAGCAGGGCGGCGATCTGGCCGATGCCGTTGTCGGCGAGGCCGGGGACGAAGAAGCTCCAGACGCCGAGAATGACGCGCGCCACGCCGAAGGTGAAGCCCTGCGCGGTGCTACGAAGCATGGTCGGGAAGAGCTCCTGGCTGAAAACCTTGTAGAAGGCCTCGCCCGCGAGCGCTCCGCCGGCGGAGAAGAGCAGGATGTTCGCGAGGGCTACCGGAATGGTGAAATCCATGAACATCAGGATACCGTAGGCGCTCACCTGGACCAGGGCGCCGAGGCCCCAGAGGATCCGGCGGGTTTTGTAGTCGCGATCCGAATACCGCATGAACACCAGGACCGTGAAGATCATCGCGATCACAAAGCCCGAGCAGGAGAGCAGCACGCTGGCGACGGGGCCGCCGGCCTTGAGCGTCTCGATGAGGTAGGGGCCGAACAGGCCGGCGGTGCCGGCGGCCAGGTTCCAAAACAGGTAGATGGTGGCGGTCCAGACGAGGGCGCGCAGATTGCGGCCCGAAAAAAGCGCCCCGAGGCTCTGGCGAACGGCGCCGGAGCTGGCGGCCGCCTTCCACTTGGCGGACTCGGTCAGGCCTTGGCGTAACGCCCAGGTGACGACGGCGACGAGGAAAAGGTGCAGAAGCACGATGCGCGTGCCGAGGAGCTGCTTCTCGGGCGGCAGGACGGTGCCGAAGAGAGCGGCGAGCACGAAGACCACGACAGGGCCGAGGCACCAGGAGATCTGGGTGAAGCCAAGCAGCTTGCCGCGGGCCTTGGCGGGGGCGAACTCGCCGACGAGGGCGAGCGAGGTAGGCACGTCCGCGCCGACCGCGAGGCCGATGATAATGGTGCCGAGGAAAAGCATCTCGCGGTTCATCGCGAAGGCGGCGAGGAGGATGCCGATCGCGTAGACGATCAGGTCGAACTGGTAGATGCGTTTGCGGCCGAGCTTGTCGCCGAGCCAACCGCCGACGATGGCGCCGACGGCGCAGCCGATGGCGTTGGGACCGATCGCCGCCAACGCGCCGACCTCGCCCTTCGTGAGGGCGAAGGCCTTCTCGAAGTTCACCATGCCCACGCCGAGACCGACGATCGAGCCGGCGTCGAGGTAGGAGGCCATGCCGGCAAGGGCGGACCATTTCCATTGCTGGCGGGTGATGGTGCCGGAATTGGCGGTCGCGGCGGAGGCGACGGGGGCGGGGGCGAGGTTCTGACTCATGGGGATGTTGAAGAGGGGAAAAGCGGCAAAAGAGGGTCAGCGGACGGGAATCCAGACGCTCATGTCGGTGTCGCCGCGGTTGCCCCACGCATAGTAGGGCACGGCCTTGACCTTGATGCTGCGGGGCGCGCGGGACTCGGCCTCGCGATAGAGCTGGTTCTCACTCCAGTCGGGACGGCGCAAGGCGAGCGCCTTGAGCGTGAAGGTGAGGACTTCGGCACCGGAGATCTTTTCGCGCTTCGCGACGAAGCTGGAGGGCGAGGAGAGCGAGATCGCGACGTCCTTGAGTTTCACGCCCTCGGGAAGGTCGTTCGATTCGAGACAATAGACGAGCGGGCCGTATTTGATCGCGACCTGGTTGACGGTTTCCTCGACGAGCGGGTTGGCCTCCCAGAGGGTCGGGCGAAATTCCATATCGAAGTCGACGGTGTCACCGGCCTTCCAGGCGCGTTTCACGTCGGCATAGGAACCGGGTTTGAGCTCGGCGGCAACGGAGCGGCCGTTGACGCGCAAGGTGGCGCCGTCGCGTAGCCAGCCGGGGACGCGAAGCTTGAGCGTGACCTCGCGGTCGGGCGCCTCGTCGACGATGAATTTAACCGCGCCGGACCACGGGTAGTCGGTCTGCTGACGGAGTTTGACGCGCGAGCCGTCGAGCCAACGCGTATCGAGCGTGCTGGCGGCGTAGAGGTTGACCCAGACGGTGTCGGCGGAGAGCGCGTAGACGTAGTTGTGCGCCTCGGTGATGACGCGGACGACGTTGGGAGGGCAGCAGAAGGAGGACTTGATGTTGGGCTCGCGCGTGCGCGACCAGCGGAGCGGAACCTTGAAGTCGTCGAGCTTCTTGAGCGGATTGACGTAGAAGTAGTGCGTGCCCTCGAGGCTGATGCCAGGGAGGATGCCGTTGTAGAGGGTCTGTTCGAAGAGGTCGGCGAGGTGGGCGTCGCCGGTGAGGGCGAGCTGACGCCACATCCACATGCCGTAGCCGATGGTGGCGCAGGTCTCGTTGTAGGCGGTGAGGTTCGGCAGCTGGTAGTCGCGTCCGTAGGCTTGGTGAACGGTCTTGATCTGCGGGTGGAGCTTGGCGGGGGCGCCGTCGGGCGAGGCGCCGTCGTAGAGCGCGCCGGTCATGCCGGTGATGTAGAGCTTTTGGCCCGCAACATCGTCGGAGAGCGCGGCGAGGGGCTTGAGCAGCGTGGCATCGCCGTCCTCGGCGTAGAGATCGGCGACGCCGGCGTAGAGATAGTTGGCGCGCACCGCGTGGCCGACGGCCTCGGTGCTTTCGCGGAAAGGCGTGCGGTCCTGGTTGTGGTCGGAGGCGACGGCGGGCGGGACGAGGCTGCGGATCTCGATGAGTTGTTTCGCCAGCTCGAGGTAACGCGGCTCGCGGGTGACGCGGTAGAGCTCCACCACTCCCATGTAGTGGGAGGGGCAGATCGCGTTCTGGGCGAGCTCCTGCGGACGCTCCTTGCAAAGGCGATCGATGTAGTCGGCGGCCTTGCGCGCGCAATCGAGCAAGGTGGTCTTTCCCGTCACTCGATAGTGGATACAGGCCGTCGTGATCAGATGGCCCATGTTGTAGGTCTCGAAGTGTTCGCGGTCCTCGAACTCCTTCGCCACCACTCCGGTCCGGCCGCGGCGCTGCGGGACGATCTTCTGGGTGTGAAGGTAGCCGTCCTCGCGCTGGGCCTTGGCGATGACGGGGATGATCTCGTCGATCTGCTTCAGCAGCGCGGGGTCGCGCTCGACAGCGTAGAGCTGGACGAGCGCCTCGAGCCACTTGAGGAAATCGCCGTCGTTGAAGGGGGGGCCGTGGGGCTTCCCGTCGCCGCGTCCCTCACCGAGGCCGGCGGCCATGAGAAAGTTGTCCCACGCATGGCTTTCGTTGGGATCGGAGAAAATGGTCCACAGGTGCGGCACCATCACGTCACGCGCGACGGCGTAACGGTCTCCGAGCAAGCCGCCCTGCCAGCGCACATCGGCGAGGTCCGGCATATACATGACGGCGTGGGGCGAACGGGTGGTGTCGATCAACGCCTTCTCGCCCGCCGAGGCGGCGGAGGGACCCGCGACCGCGGCAAGGGCGAGCAGGGAGGATACGGAACGGCGCAAATGCATCATCAGGGGAGATGAGTCGGGGAGGGAAATCGGTTCAGGTCTGAACAACCTGGCGCACGGCGCGACGCCAGCCTTCGCTCAGGCGATCCACGGCGGCGGTCTCAAGGCGAGGCGAATAGAGGATCTCTTCGCGGGGGCGGGCGGCCAAGGCCTCGATGGTGGGGGCGACGCCGAGTCCGAGCTGCGCGGCGAGCACGGCGCCAAGGGGGGAGCAGTCGGGCATGGCGGACACGCGCAGCTCGGCCGAGCAGAGATCGGCGCAGAGTTGCATGAGAAAGGCGCTGGCGGTGGGGCCGCCGTCGCCATGCAGGGAAACGAGCGGCACGCCGGCCTCCGCGCGCATCGCCTCGAGGGCGTCACGGACCTGGAAGGCGATCGACTCGAAGGCGGCGCGCGCGATGTGGCGGCGGTCGCTGTGGCTGGAAAGACCGAGGATCGCGGCGCGCGCCTCGGGGCGCCAATGTGGGAGGCCCAGGCCGGTGAAGGCGGGCACGAGGTGGACGCCGCCGTTGTCGGGCGCGGAAAGCGCGAGCTGCTCGATCGCGGGCACGTCGGCGGCGAGGCCGAGCTGGTCGCGCAGCCAGGTGAGCGTGGAGGCCGAGGAGATGATGATGCCCTCGAAAGCGTAGGTTGGGCGGCCCGCATGCGACCAGGCGAGCGCGGTGAGCACGCCCTGGGTGGAGAAGCGCGGGGTGGCGCCGATGTTGAGCAAGAGCGACGAGCCGGTGCCGAAGGTGACCTTGGCCGCGCCGGGGGCGTAACAGCGCTGGGCGAAGAGCGACGCCTGCGAGTCGCCCATCACGCCGCGGATCGGCAAGGGCTTCGCGAGGGCGCCCTCGAGCGTGGTCTCGCCAAAGGCCGCCGAGCTGTCGCGCACCTCGGGCAAGGAGCGCTCGGGGATTTCCCAAAGGGCGCAGAGCTCGTCGTCCCACGCCATCCGACGGATATGGAAAAGGAGCGTGCGCGAGGCGTTGGTCGAATCGGTGGCGAAGACGCGGCCACGCGTGAGCCGGTAGACGAGGTAGGCGTCGATCGTGCCGACGAGCGCGGAGCCGCCCGCGAGCTTGGCGGCGAGACCGGGCACGTTGCGCACGAGCCACTGGAGTTTCGAGCCCGAGAAGTAGGCGTCGAGCTTCAGGCCGGTCTTGGCGTGGACCAGGGGTTCCAAGCCGGCGGCGGCGTGGGCGACGCAGAACTCGTCGCCGCGGCGGCATTGCCAGACGAGCGCGCGGTGAAGCGGACGGCCGGTCTCGCGTTCGAAAACAACGATGGTCTCGCGTTGGTTGGTGATCGAGAGCGAGGCGATCTCGCGGGCGCGCGACGCCTGGCGGGCAAGCAGCGCGCGAAGCACGGTAAGCGTGTTTTGCCAGATCTCCTCGGCGTCATGCTCCACCCAGCCGGGGCGCGAGTAGTGCTGACGATGCTCGCGAGACTCGCGGTCGAGCGAACGCCCGTCGGCGTCGAAGAGCAGAGCCTTCGTCGCGGAGGTGCTTTGGTCGAGGGCGAGGAAGAGCATCGGAAGGGGCGAGACGGTCGAGAGCGGCGGACCGGACGGGCGAGGGGGAGATGGCGCGACGAATCAGCGGGCGAGAAGTTCGAGGGCGGTGGCGGCGAGGCCCTCCATCGAAATGCCGTAGTGTCGGAACAGATCGGCCTGGGCGCCGGTGACGGTGTCCTCGTCGGGAAAGCCGACCATCTTGAAACGCGGGGCGAGGCCGGCTTGCAACAGCGTGGAAGCGACGGCTTCGCCGACTCCGCCGGAGACCATGTGCTCCTCGACGGTGACCACGGCGCGGCACTCGCGGCCGGCGGCGAGCACGGCCGCGGTGTCGAGCGGCTTGACGGTGTGCAGGCTGAGCACGCGGGCGGAAATACCCCGTTCGGTGAGGAGCGAGGCGGCGAGCAGCGCGTGGACGACGGTCTCGCCGTTTGCGATAAAGGCGACATCGCGGCCCTGCCGCAGCGTCAGCGCCTTGCCCGGTTCGAAGGTCGCGCCCTCAGGGGCGAGATCGAGCATGGCGGCCTTGCCGAAACGCACGAAGACGGGGCGCGGGGCGCGGGCGGCGAAACGAATCGCCTCGCGGGTCTCGAAATTATCCGCGGGAACGATGATCGTGACGTTGTTGATCGCGCGCAGGACCGCGAGGTCGTGCAGTGAATGGTGCGTCGAGCCGAGCGCGCCGTAACTTACCCCCGAGCTGATCCCGACGAGCACGGCGGGAACGTTGGAGTAGCAGACGTCGTTCTTGATCTGCTCGAGCGAGCGAGCGGTGAGGAAACAGGAAGGCGAGACGCCGAAGGCCTTTTTGCCGCAGGCGGCGAGACCGGCGGTGATGCCGACGAGGTTTTGCTCGGCGATGCCGACCTCGACGATCTGCCTGGGCAGTGCCTTGCCGAAGGGGGCGAGTTTGCCGGAGCCGCGCGAGTCGGACGTGACGGCGACGATGTTGCGGTCGGCGGTGGCGAGGGCCTGAAGCGTGTCGGCGAATTCCTCGAGGTTGGCGCGGCCTTTTTTGAGGCCGAGGTTCTCAGCCATGGCCTTGGCGGCCGGCGTGAACATGGAAGGGGCGGGAGCGCTCATGCGGCGACCTCCTTGAACTTGTGCTCGGCGGCCTCGAGTTCGGCGAGCGCCTGGGCGAGCTCGGCGTCGCTCGGCACGCCATGGTGCCACTTGCCGACGTTTTCCATGAAGCTCACGCCCTTGCCCTTGACGGTGTTGGCGATGACGAAGAGCGGCTTGCCGGGATGCGGCGCGGAGAGCGCGGCGGTGAGCTCGGCGTAGTCGTGGCCGTTGACCGAGCGCACCTCCCAGCCGAAGGCGCGCCACTTCTCGTCGAGCGGCTCGTTGGACATGACGTCGCGGGTGTGGCCGGTGATCTGAAGGGTGTTGTGGTCGAGGATGGCGACAAGGTTGTCCAAATCGTAGTGGGCGGCGGCCATGGCGGCCTCCCAGTTGGAGCCCTCGGCGAGCTCGCCGTCGCCGAGAAGGGTGAAGACGCGGTAGGCGGCGCCGTCCATCTTGGCGGCAAGGGCCATGCCGAGGCAGATCGGAAGACCGTGGCCGAGCGCGCCGGTGTTCATCTCCATACCGCGGATTTTTCGGGTCGGGTGGCCGACGTAGTAACTCTTGTAGTGGCAGACGGTGTTGAGATCGGCGTCGGGAAAATAGCCGCGGTCGGCCATGACGGCGTAGAGCGCCTCGACGCAGTGGCCCTTGCTCTGGACATAGCGGTCGCGGGTCGGCGAATCCACGGTCTCCGGCGTGATTTTGAGCACGCGGTTGTAGAGCAAATTGAGGACGTCGAGACAGGAAAGCCCGCCGCCCGTGTGGCCGGCGCCCGCCTCGTGGATGAGGCGGAGCATGCGCCGGCGAAGGGCGAAGGATTTAAACGCGAGATCGCGGTCGGTCATGGCAACGGGCGCGAGACGCTTTATTCCTGCGGAGCCTCGTGGTGATAGACCTCCCAGCCGAGGTAGCGGCCGAAGGCTTCGGCGAGGACGCCGGCGCTGTGGGAAGCGTTCATGACGACATGGTGCTCAAAACCCTCGCGGCAAACGTGGCGCATGAGCTTTTGGAGCTTGGGCACGCGGGCGACGGCGCGGTTGCCGAAGGTTTTGAGCTCATCGTTGGTGAGCTCGCCCTGGCCGACGTAGGTTCGGATGCTGCCGTTGGCGTCGTCGGTGGTGATGCGACCGTAGGTGAGCGGCGCGGCGGGCGTGCGACCGTCGAGGGCGCCCCAAGTGTTTTCCACACCGAGCGTGGAGCCTAGGATGGGCGCGTTGAGGACCTTGATGTCGGGGAGGAAAGACTTGGCCCAGTTGCCGCAGTGGAAGAGGACGCACTTGTCGTCGGCGGCGCCGTAGTTGTTGTTCCAGTCGACGAGCGCGGAGGGCGAGAGCGAGGCGAGCTGCATCGCATACATGGTGAGCACGCCGGTGACATCGACCTCGCAGGCGCTGGGCAGGAAGGCCTCGCTCATCATGCTCATCGAGGTGCAGACGTTGCAGCCGTGGTTCGCCTGCACGGAGGTCCAGCACTGGATGGCGGTGGCGTCAAGGTGGTTGGCGGCGACGAAGTCGTCCAACACGATGCCGAGGCGTGCCATCTGGACGAGCTTGGCGGGCGGGACGGCGGTGGCGTTGGCGTAGGCCTTGATCTCGTCGACCTTGGAGACGAGGCGCTTGTCGCCCTCGGTGATCTTGCCCGCGGCGCCGAGGATTTCGGAGAGATCGACGGTGGTGACGCTGACACCGTGGCGCTCGAGGATTTTCTCGGAGTAGCGAACGGTGTTGAAAGCGCCAGGGCGGGCGCCGACGGCGCCGATGCGCACGCCGCGCAGGCCGCGGACGACACGGCAGACGGCGACAAATTTCAACAGGTCCGCGCGGAAGGAGGCGTCGAGCGGGTGGACGACGTGTTTGTCGGTGAGCGAGTAGGCGATGCCGGCCTGGCGAAGATTGTTGCAGACGGAGATCTTGCCGCAGAAGGCGTCGCGACGGCGGATGACGTCGAGCTTGTCGAGATCGTCGGGATAACCCTGCACGAGCACGGGGACGTTGAGGCCGGAGAGCTTGAGCGTATCGGCCACGCCCTTTTCGTCGCCGAAGTTGGGCAAGCAGACGAGGACGCCGGAAATCTTGTCGCGATTGCGACGGAAGAGGTCGGCGCACTTGCGGGCGTCGTTGTGCGTCTCCACGCCACCGAGCTTGGTCTCGGCCGGATCGAGCATGACCGCCTCGAGCCCCAGTTCGCCGAAAAGCTTGGCGATGTCGGCGCGCGCTTCTGGCACGAGTTTATCGGGGAAAAAGTCACGGTTGCCGAAAATGACACCAAGGGTGACGGGGGCGGATTTCATGGACGAAAAAATTGCCGCGGGGAACGCGGGGCAAGGGGCGGGAGGTGGATGGTAACAAAAGGATTCACGGTTCTCCTCCGCCTTCAACCAGAGTTCTTGTGGGATCCTAAGATCAGAGGACCGAGACAATGCGTAGGAACGAAGGAGCGGGCAATAACTTGAAAAAAAACGTCCGCCGCAGATGAATGCGGCGGACGTGCGGGGAAACGAGTAAACGTCGGCGCGCGGATCAGGCGCGGCGGCGGCGGCGAACGAGGCAGCCGCCGAGAGCGGCCATGCCGGCGAGGAGACCGAAGCTAGAAGGCTCCGGGACGGCGGCGAAGGTCACATCCAGCATGCTGCCGTTGATGGAATAAGTCGGGATATAGAGGCCTTGGAGGCCGCCGCCGAACGTGGTTCCAATCAAAGAGGCGTCGCCAGTGAAGCTACCGCCGACGCTGACCAGATGGTAAGCCGATCCGGTCTCCAGCACGCTGCCCGTAAGGGCGTTGAAGTTGAAGCTCAGCGAGGAGAACGTCACGGAGCCGGTGGAGGCGATGAAGTCGCTTGTTCCGGCCACGGTGGCGGCGAGATCGAAGTCCAAGGTGGAGCCGGTGAGCGAGAGCGCTCCGGTGGTCAGCGTGCCGGCGTTGCCGAAGTTTCCTGAGATATTCACGCCAGGAGCGAAACGAGAACCCGCAAGCCCGGTCACGGAGCCGGAGATCGTCCCGGTGCCGGCCAACGTGCCGTTATTGTTCACCGTGGTTGTCGCCAAGTCGGAACCCAAACTAGATCCAGCCCCGAAGTTAACGCTCGTTCCAGTTCCCGTCGGTAAACCAGTCCCGTTTCCAACGCCCGTGCCCCACAGCCGCAGAGTCGTTCCATTCACGATCTCGTGAATATAAATCGGCGCGGTTGAACCGGCGGCGCCAATGTAGACGGGCTGCCCGACGACCAGCCCGGAGGTAGACGGCACGGTGATAGTTTGGAAGAAGACGTTATAACCGGCACCTTTCACAGCAGGCGCGATAATCGTGGCTGCCTGTGTGCTGGCGTTCTTAACCCCCGCGGTGACAATCAAAGTGGCCGGATTAGTGCCGTCTCCAACTTGATTGGAACCGGTGTTAAACTGCGGAGACGCAACCGTGACCGTCCCGGATCCGATCTGATTCAGGCCGATTTTCCCATTCATCGTCGAACCAAGGGTTACCGCATCGCTACGATTCACCGCGAGGAAACCGCCTGTCGTATTAGCTCCACCGGTCACGACTGAACTGATCATGCTGGTATCCAGAGCGTTCTTCGGATTGGCAGGCGTGATAACGCCGGTCGTTCCTCCATTACCCAACTGGACGGTGCCACCTGAAGAAATGCGAAAATCGCCCTGCAATGTCGCCGTGCCATTGATGATTACTTTTCCCGTAGCGCCGGTCACCGCAATGGAACCGTATTGATCTGCGGTTGCAGAGGGGGCATCCGCGAGCGTCCCGTTAAAAACGGTGGTTCCGTTGCCTGCGATACTGATCTGGCGTGCATCATCCGTAGTCGAGGATGTGGTATTGAAACGACCATTGAACACTATCTGCTTGCCTGTGCCCGAGATATTATTCGTCGGAGCGAAACCGGTGCCAGCGGTAACAGTCCCACTGAAAGAGAGACTGTTGCTTCCCGAGAAAACATTGTTGCGGGCGAGCGTAACGTTACCATTCGGAATAATCCTATCACCACCGGATGCGGAGAACGTCGTCGTTTGACCAGAACTCGCCGGGGAAGTGATATTGCCCAATCCGAAAGCAGAGTTGCTTCCGATTATGTATTGGGCATTTCCGCCCAAGGCCGTGTTTCCCGTATATGTATTAGACCCGGTGATCTCGTAGCCGGAGGAATTAAGACTCGCAGAATAAGTGACATTGGCCGCCACCGAAGAGCCATTGGCGATGGTTCCGCCTAAAACGATCTTGTTGCCGGCGGTATTGGAGTTGGCGATCGTAAGGATCGCCGTGGTCGTGGAGGTGGAAATGTCGATGTCACCGAAGGTGACCGTCTTTGTGCTAG
>CBIHRE010000039.1:0-16188 GCA_966212385.1 uncultured Akkermansia sp.
CTCCGCGCTCCCTGCTCCCAGCTCCCCGCTCATCCTCGCCCGCGCCCTCGGCCGCCCCGAGGTGTTCAAGCCCTACGCGCGTCTCCTCGCCTGCGACGCGAGCGGCCTGCATTGGCTGGAGCTGCCCAAACGCGTCGATCCCGCGCTGGTCAAACGCCTCGACAAAGACCCGCCCGTCCCGCTCTACGCCCTCTCCCACGACGGCCGCCGCATCTCCTCCGCCACCCCGCTTGTTCCCCCGGCCCCTCCCAGCGGGGCCCAAGCCGTTGCGTAACCCATTCGGTTACACATCCCGTATGACAATGACGTGCTTTCACAGCGACGAGGGGGCAACTGTTCACCCACGATGCCCATACATTGCGTAACCCAGTAGGTTACACAGTCCGACCTAATTCCCTCTATCGCGGCCGCCGGGCCTTGGAACGCTGGCCTGAGCTCTGCCCGGCAGAAAGCGCCGACTACGCGTGCAGCCGACGCCCCCCGTGTCGGCATCGGACGACGATGGCTGCACACCAGCCCACGAAGACGGACCGGCGGGCGAACCCAGCCACCACGTTTGCGCACCGTCGGCATCGCGCCACTCTCGCCCAGCCCGCGCAACACCGGCCGAGACAATCCTTGACCCTCCCGCCGCCGCGCGCGGAACCTGACCCTTTATGAAAGCCGGAATCGTCGGTCTCCCCAACGTGGGCAAGTCCACCCTCTTCAACGCCCTCACTCGCTCCCGCAAGGCCGAGGCCGCGAACTACCCGTTCTGCACGATCGACCCGAACGTCGGCGTCGTCACCGTGCCCGACGAGCGCCTCTACGCGCTCCAAAAGATCGCCAAGACCAACGTCGTCATCCCCGCCGCGATCGAGTTCGTCGACATCGCCGGCCTCGTGAAAGGCGCCAGCCAAGGCGAAGGCCTCGGCAACCAGTTTCTCGCCAACATCCGCGAGGTCGACGCCATCGTCCATGTCGTCCGCTGCTTCGAGGACTCCGACATCCTCCACACCATGGGCTCCGTCGATCCCGTGCGCGACATCGACGTCATCACCACCGAGCTCATCCTCGCCGACCTCGACGCCGTCCAGAAGCGCCTCGACAAGACCCAGAAGAAGGCGAAATCCGGCGACAAGGACGCCCAGGCCGAAGTCGCCCTCCTCGAGCGCCTCGTCCCGCATCTCAACGAGAACAAGCCCGCCAACATCCTCGAGGCCACCGAGGACGAGCAAAAGCTCCTCAAGCTCTTCCAGCTCCTCTCCGCCAAGCCCGTCCTCTACGCCTGCAACGTCGCCGAAGGCGATCTCGCGAACGCCGAGGCCAACCCCTTCGTGCAAAAGGTCGCCGCCTTCGTGAAGCAGCACCACGACGCCGCCTACGTGCCGATCTCCGCCCGCATCGAGGCCGAGCTCATCGACCTCTCGCCCGAGGAGGCGAAGGAGTTCCTCAAGGACCTCGGCGTGACCGACTCCGGCGTGAGCAACCTCATCCGCGGCAGCTACGCCCTCCTCGGCCTCCAGACCTACTTCACCGCCGGCGAAAAAGAGGTCCGCGCCTGGACGATCAAGAAAGGCTGGAAGGCCCCTCAGGCCGCCGGCGTCATCCACACCGACTTCGAGAAAAACTTCATCAAGGCCGAGGTCGTCTCCTACGAGGACCTGGTTCGCCTCGGCAGCACCGCCGCCGCGCGCGAAGCCGGCAAGTATCGCCTCGAAGGCAAGGAATACGTCTTCCGCGACGGCGACGTCGCCCTTTTCAAGATCGGCGCCTGATCAACGCAGCCCACCGCGAAGTTTTTAACCGCAGATTACGCGGACGGGCGCGGATTTTTTGACCACGGATCACACGGATTTTCACGGATAAACCACGGCATCGCTGCTTGATCCGTGAATATCCGTTTTATCCGTGGTTAAGGTATTTGGTTTTATCCGCGCCGATCCGCGCCATCCGCGATTAAACAAACCTCACCACACCCGCGCCCAGAGGAGCTTGAGGTAGCGGCTTTCGAGGCAGTTCGAATAGATCGGGTGGTCGATGCCGGCGCCGGTGCGGTCGAGAAACTGCAGGCGACGGTTCAAACGGTGCGCGGCCTTGATCACGTGTTCCTCGAAATCCTCCCAGTTCAGCAGGCCTGAGCAGGAGCAGGTCACGAAGATGCCGCCCGGCTTCACGAGCTGGAGCGCGAGCTGGTTCAGGTCCTCGTATTTGCGGCGTCCCTCGGCGTTGCCCGCGGCCTCGCGGGTGAAGATCAGCTTCGGCGGATCGAGCACCACCACGTCCCACTTCTCGCCGTTCGTCGCCATCTGGCGGGCGTAGGCAAAGGCGTCGGTATGGACAAACTTGATACGCGCCTGGTTCAGGTTGGCGTTGCGCTTCGCCATCGCCACCGCGGCCTCGTCCAGGTCGACCGCGGTCACGTCCTCGGCGGCGCCGTTGACCTTGGCGTTGAGCGAGAAACCCGCGCTGTAGCAGCAGAGATCGAGCATGCGCGCGCCCTTGGTGAACTTCGCGATCATGCGGCGGTTCTCGCGCTGATCGCAGAAGAAACCCGTCTTGTGGCCCTCGGCGAAGTCCACCTCGTAGCGCACGCCGTGCTCGCGGATCTTCACCTTGTCGGGCGCGGCGGCGTTGGTCTCGTTGAACCAGCTCGGCTTGATGCCCTCGAGCGAGCCGAGGTCGTGGTCGACGTGGACGCGGGCGAATTTCGTGCCGGCCAGCTCGTGGATGAGCGGCAACCACTCGGGCAGACGACGCGCCATGCCGAAGCTCGTCACCTCGCAGAGCAGCGTGTCCGCGTAGCGGTCGACGATCAGGCCCGAGAGCCCGTCGCCGTCGGAGTTGATCAGACGGTAGGCATCGGTCGTCTCGTCGAGCCGGAACAGCTCGCGGCGCAGGGCGACGGCTCGACGGATCGCGGTTTCGAAATAGGCCTCGCCGAGCTGGGCGTCGGCGCCGTGCGCCACCACCCGGAGCACCATCTTGGCGCGCGGGTTGTAGAGGCCGATGCCAAGAGGCTGACCGCCCTTGTCATAGACGTTGACCAAATCGCCGGGCCGCGCGTCGGGAGAAGCTTCGCCGAGCAGACGCGGGAAAATCGCCGGCTGGAAGGTAAAGTATTTCAGCTGCACCCAAGGCCGCTTCCGTTCGGCGGGCGGCACCGGCGGGGGAAGCTGACGGCCTCCGCCCGGCGCGGGAGCGGGAGCGAGCAGAGCCTCGTCGTCGCCTTCGAAATCGGCGGGCGGGCGGGTCGGGGAGCCAGAGGCGGACGGGTCGCGGGTCATGGGCGGGCGGCGGAACGCCGAGGAAAATCCGAAAACCCGGGCGCGGCGCGACGTTTTTCGACGAGCGCCCGGTCGCGCGGGTCAAAACCGCCGGTTGACGCCAGTGATAGGCGCGGACTTAACCACAACGAATCCTCAGGCCAACGCCGGCGTCTTGAGCGGCGGACAGCGACTCCTCCCCTTCCCCTATGAAACGCGTTTTTCTTCTTCTCCTCGGGCTCGGCTTGGCCGCGCTGATCGGCCGTCTCGGCTGGAACACCTGGCAAAGCGCCCGCTTCATCCTCGATCAAGGTCGCGAAGCCACGGTGGTCATCGGCAAGCGCTACAACGCCGAGCGGTGGACTTCGCCCCTGCCGATCAAAAAGGTCTACACCTACACCGCGAAGATGGAGCCCAAATACGAGGTGCTCCTCGAGACCGACCAGGATTTGAAGGATGGTCAGACCCTCGCGATCCGTTTCCTGACCCGCGACCTTGCCGCCAACCTCGTCGATTATTCCATGCGCCCGGTGGTCAACACCCTCCGCTTGCGCGGCGCCGAGGACGGCTCGCCCGTCAAGATCGAGGACACCGAGCTCTTCGACGCCATGGTCGACAAATGGATGGGCCCGCCGGCGCCGGGCACCTACATTCGCCAACGTCCTCAAGCCGAGAAGGCCCCCGGCACGGGCAAACCCACCGTCCCCTTCGCCTTCGCTGAAAAGGGCGCCACGACCTGGGATGTCGTTTGGTCGAACAGCCGCGTTCAGGAATGGATCCTCCTCGGCATGGGACTTCTTGGCGTGCAAACGCTGCTGATCTCCGCCTACGACCACCACAAGGACAGCCGCTTGAAGAAGAGCCGCGGCAAAAAATTCGTCCACCCCTCGCTTCGCAAAGTCGAGGCCGCCGCGCCCGAAACTCCCTCGAAAAAACTGACCTACGTTCCGAAAACCGAGGAGGAGATCGTCCTGACCGAGGCGGAAAAACGCCAGCGAGCCGCCGCCAAGCCGCCGGTCTCGGTCCCCTTCCCCCCGCGCACACCCGCCGCCGCTCCCTCGGCGGACAAGGTCGCGGACGCACCGCTTGCATCCTCCGAGCCTTTGCGCGGACCGATCGCGGGCACGGGAGGCGCGCCTGCGGCGCCGATCAAGCCGACCGAAGAGCCTGCCGCGCTCAACGACCGCGAAACCGCGCCTCCGATGCCGCTCAACACGGAGACGACCCTGAAGCTGCGCCGCAAATCGAACGGCGGAGGCGGCGAAGAAAACGCGGCCGGCAAAGATTCTGCCGCCGGCTAGAGCGTTCAAACAAGCTTACGACCAAGCGCCCTCCCGCCACGCCGTAGAAGCCTCGTGACTCGTGCCGGCGAGGGACCCGTCTCCGAGGCTCCCGAGGATGCGGTAAATGTCCCGGCTTGAACTAGTTGTAGTTGTTACGCGTCGATTGCTCGAGCGTGAGCTTCTTCACGCTACCGTCGAGGTAGACTCGGTTGCGCGTGCTGCCGTGCGAGGGTTTGTTGCCGGCGATGAAGGTGAGCTGCGCGCTTCGCGAATTTCCGTTCTGGTCCTGCAGGAGCGTATCCGCGTCCTGGAGAGCCCAGATGCGGGAAAGCGAGGTGGAGGTCGGATTCGTCGACTGGGTGAGATCCAAAGTTTTTTCAATGGTCATCAGGTTGAAAGATTTTCCCCCGCCGTTATAGCCGAAGACCGTCTGACGATTGGAGCCAGCCCCGTAGGTCTGGACATCATTGATGATGTAGCTTTGGGCAGAGTTGGCCGATTGATCTCCGGATCCAGACGGCACACCTGTGGCTGCTTTGTCGCGGAACGCGCTTTCTTGCACGGGGCAGATCAACATCTCATGAATACTCACCCGGCCGATTGAATACTGGGGCGAGAGGGCAACCCTCGTGTAGTAGGGCCAAAGATGATACGCCAGTTGCTTGCCGTCGGTCGACACGACGCGAGGATCCAGCGTGGCCGAATTGGTCAGAGCCTGCATGTTGGGGAGCTGCCCCTTGGAGTCGTTTGCGTAGGCGAGGATCTGCTGCCCGATTTGACGGAGGTTGGAAACGCAACGCGCTCCCTGCGCAGTGGAGCGAACCTTGCCCACGGTCGGGATCAGGATCGCGGCAAGGATGCCTATGATCGCTATGACCGTGAGAAGTTCGATGAGCGTGAAAGCCCGGCGCGAAGCGAGGCCGAGGGAAACCGAGGGGGCGGGGCGCGATTCCATGGAGTTTTAGGGGGGACGGGGTGACAGCCCGTATCCTAAATCCCCGGGATTGCGGGACAAACGGAGCCTAAGTTTAACGTAAATTCCGGGCAACAAAATGGGCGCGTCCTCACGGATCGCGCCCAAATAAAACAAGAGACCTGATCAGGCTACCAAGTGAAGCGAACGCGTTGGACGGCCGCGCGGCGGGCGACGGGGGTGGAGCTTCCGCTTATCTTCTGCATGTCCGCCCTGGAGCGCCAAGCCACATGGCCGTCGACAAAACCGATATTTGCGCCGGCGCCGTTGCCGCCATCAAGATGGTTGGTGAAGGCTTTCTTCAAATTATCGGTTACCGCCGTCCACGAGGTGCCTTTGGCGCCGAGCGCGTCGACGACGAGCTCTCGCTGACTGGGTCCGACGGTGATGACGCCACCCGCGGGGCTGATCGTTTTGTATTCCGACCGGATCCGATCGCTATGGTAGGTGTTGGGAATATTCGGGTTTTCCAAAATGAGATTCGGACCTTGTCCCGGCTCGCCGACCAAAAGGAGATAGTCGATCGCGGCCCAGGCATACGCCGTATACGGCTCACGTTCCGGCGCGGCGGCGGAGGGGCAATACATCACCGCCATGCCGGAATTCTTGGACAGGTCGTCCAAGGTCAGCACGTTGCCGGGCAGAGTCGCCGAGCGAGAACGAAGAACGTCCCACGGACCGCCACCGTTTGTGCTATGCTTGATGTTCGGGAAGCGCTGCAACTTGTCCTGATTCGCCCAGTTGATCAGCATGCCGGTGATCTGCCGGACATTGCCCACGCAACGGGCCTTACGGGCGTTGTCGCGGACCTTGCTGATGGTCGGAATAAGGATCGCGGCGAGAATGCCGATGATCGCGATTACCGTGAGCAACTCGATCAGAGTGAAGCCACGACGGCGAAAGAGGACGGATTTGGAGGACATGGCAGGAATGGGACGGGGTATTGACAGAGAGCCGGCCAGGAGCGAGGGGCGCACCCGGCCGGGGTTCTAGCACGCCATCACGGGGCGGTGACCTTGAGGCGGAGGAAGCGACGCGATCCGCTGGTGAGCGTGACGTTGTCGGTGTAGGTGGTGGTGCCGGCGGTCGCGAAGCCGGTGTAGGTCTGCGCGGTGCTCCAGGTGGCGAGATCGTTGCTGGCCTCGACAACATAGCTCAGCGAGGTGTCGCCGATGTGGGCGAAGCTCAGCGTGAGCACGTTGCCGGAACGGGCGACCGTCACGACGGAGCCGGAGTCGGCGCTGTTGGGAAGGGTGCCCGTGGCGTATTCCAGCAGGTTGGCGCGACCGTCGTTGTCGGGATCGGCGCTGTCGGCGCCATTGCCGCTGTTGGCCGAGTTGCCGAAGTGCGTCACACGCCAGTTCTGGAGGGCGCTCAAGGGAGCTCCCACGACGCTGAGGGTATGGGTGGCCTCGTCGAACTGGTAGACGCCCTTGGTCCACTTGCGGGAGCCGGCCGCGGCGCCGTCGGAGGTGAAGCCACTGACGTTGAAGGTCGCGCCGTAGGTCTTGGCGCCGGTGGTGGCGACCAGCGTCCAGCTCGCGCCGGAAGCGGTGCTGGCGGACGTGGTGTCGATCACGAAGGTGCCGTTGAGGACGGCGGGGTTCGTGCCGGTGATGGCGTTGGTCGAGGCGATGGCGCCCGGGGCGAAGGTCAGGCTGCCGGTGCTGGCCAAGGTCAAACCTGCGGTATTGTTGAGCCTGACGTTGCCGCGGTAGCTGTTCGCACCGGCAAGGGTGATCATATTGGCGCCGGTGAGGGTGAGGGTGCCGGAACCGGAGAGCACCGCGTTGAAGACAAAGGCTCCGTTTTGAGCGTAGATCTCCGAGGCGCTGCGCACGTTGATCCCACCCTCCACCGTGACGGCCACGTTGCCGTCGGTGCCGTTATGGAAGCGGCCGCCGTCGAGGACGAGGTTGCCGCCGGGGAAGGTCAGCGCGCCCGAGCCCTTGATGAGCAGGTTGCCGCCGTAGAAGATCACCAGTTGGTCGCCCGCGAAGGTATAGGCGTTCGCGTCGGCCGGAGTGCGCAGGCTCTGGATATTGACGGAGTAGCTCTGGCCGGCAGCGGGAGCCACACTGCCCTCCCAATTCAGGGCGCTGTTGAATGACGTGGTGCCCAAAGCGTCGGCGGCGAGCAGGCGGTGGCTGCCGGCGAGCGGAGTGGATGCGGCCAGATTGGCGTTGGAGCCGGCGGTTTCCTCGGCCTCGTTGGTGAAGCCGTCGCTATCGGCGTCGCCCGAACCGTTCTGCGCGGTGATGTTGCCAAAGTAGGCGACCTCGTAGGCGTCGAGCAGGCCGTCGCCGTCCTTGTCGGTGGCGGTGGCGGTGGTGAGGTTGCCGAAGGTGGTCAACTCCCAGGCGTCGTTGACGCCGTCGGCATCGCTGTCGGGCCAGGAGGTGTTCGACGTGGGATTGGAACCCGCGGCGTATTCCTGCGCGTTGGTGGCGCCGTCGCCGTCAGGATCGCCCGAGCCGTTCTGGGCGTTGAGATCGCTGCCGAAGTATTGGATTTCCCACGCGTCGGCCAAGCCGTCGAAGTCGGTGTCGGGATTGCTAACCACAGTGAGGACGCCGGTGACCTCGTCGAAGCGGTAGTAGTTCGGGCCGGTGTTGGAGGTCCACTTGCGGGTGCCGGCGGTGGTGCTGTCGGGGCTGTAGCCGTTCACATGGAAGGTCGAGCCATAGACCTTCGGGCCGGTGTTCGCCGTGAGCGTCCAGGAATTGCCGAGGGTCGTCGCGGCGGCCGAGGTATCGATGGTGAAAGCGCCGTTCAGGGTAAAGCCGCCGGTGCCGGTGATGGCGTTGGTCACGCCGACCGCGCCGGGCTTGAAGAGCAGCGTGCCGGTCGAGGCCAGGATGAAGCGGTTGGTGGTGCCGGCGATGTCGAGGCTGCCGTTCGAGGTGCTGTTGCCGGCGAAGGTCACGTTGCCGCCGCCGGTGAGGGCGAGGTTGCCGCTGCCGCTGATCGAGGAGTTGATCACAAGCGGACCATTGTTGGCGAAGAGCGTGGAATTCTTGCTGACTTGGATGGTGCCGTTGAGGGTGACGGAGACGCCGCCGGTGGCCGCGTGATTGATCATGCCGCCGTCGAGCTGGAGCACGGGAATGGTGACCGCGCTATCGGTCTTCCAGATAAGCGTGCCGACGTTCGTGCCAGCGGCGGTGAGCACGAGTTTGTCACCGGCGAAGGTTGGAGAGCCGGTGGTGGGCGTCCGCAGGCCGGTGACACCGACGATGTAGGTCTTGCCGGCGGTCGGGATGGCGGAATCGCTCCAGTTCAAGGCCGCGTCGAACGAGGTGGTGTTCACCGCGTCGCCGCCCGCCTTGAGCACGGGGCCGTCGCTCACACCGTCGTTGTTGAGGTCTCCGGGGACGGAGGTGGCGAGGGTCGGATTGGTGCCGTAGACGTATTCGAGGCTGTTGACGAAGGTATCGGAGTCGGGGTCATCCGTGCCGGAATTGCGGCTGAGGATGGTGCCCAGGTCGTTCACGGCGACCTCGCCCGCTTGCTTGAAGTAGAAGACTTCCCAGCCGTCGGCCAGACCATCGGCGTCGCTGTCCGGGCTGGAGAGATAGCTGGTCGGATCGTATCCGTTGCTGAATTCGAAGTTGTTGTTGTAACCATCGCCATCGGGATCGGCGTTCTGATCATAGGCGGCGGTGCTGCCGAAGTAACGGATCTCCCAAGCGTCGTTGAGGAAATCGAAGTCGTTGTCGGGATAGCTGGTGTTGCTGTTGGGGTTGGAACCGCCGGCATATTCTTGGGCATTGGTCGCCAAGTCCCCGTCAGGATCGCCGCTGGCGATCTGCGAGAGATTGCCGAAGTATTGGATTTCCCAGTTATCCGGCAGTCCGTCGCCGTCGACGTCGCCGGGAATGGAGGGCGTGGAGGTCGGGTTGGAGCCGCCCGCATATTCTTGGGCGTTGGTGTAGCCGTCCGAATCCGGGTCGCCGTTGGCAGACTGCGCGAGGCCGTTGAAGTAGGCTTGCTCCCACGGATCGCTGAGGCCGTCGGAATCGGTGTCGACGAAGGTGAAGGAATTGGGACCGGCCAGCTGGTAGGTGTTGATTTCGTCGGAGGTGAGAGCGCCGTTCCACATGCGAACCTCATCAAAGGTCGCGTTGGCGACGTTGTCTCCCGCCCACATCGAGCGGCCGAGCCAGTTATCCACGTCGTTGAGAGCAGAGAGCGTGTTCGCCGTGGTGAAGCTGCCCTTCGCGACAACGGTGCCGGTGGCGATCGCCGGAGTGATATACCAGGTCACGAGAGTGCCGGTGGCGGCGCCGCCGTTCGAGTAGGCGGCAGGCCTGAGCGTGAGGACGATATGATACTGCGTGCCGAGCGTGTAGGAGGTGGCGTTGCTCGTGCCTCGATTGGTCACGACACCGGAATCGACCCACTCGACTTGGTCGTTGGCGGCGTCGGTGGCGCGCGTCCACGACATGAACAAATACTCCGTGGTCCCGCTGCCGAAGTCGAAGATACGACCCCAATTTTGGACGCCTACGGGCGTGGCCCAGAGTTCGATCGTCACCGGCGTGCTACGGCCGCCGACGAGATTTCCACCGAGGCGAACCGCCGCGGAGGTGGCGGACGCACCGCCGGAGAGGGTAACGGAGGTGGCGTTCTGGGTGACGGTGCCGCCGACGGCGGCGTTGTTGTCGGGATCGACGATGGTCGCGTTCGAGGTGCCGACGCTGTCGTTTAGATCGCCATTGAAGCTCCAGCGATGGGTGAGCAGCGCCTTGGTCGGAGTCCAATTGATGTTCTTCGGATCCGAACCGGCGCGCATCTCGTCGTAGTTGCTCGCGCCGTCTCCGTCGAAGTCACCCGAGCCGGTCTGCGCGGTGGTGTTGGTGAAGTGGAGGACTTCCCATGCATCATTGAGGCCGTCGTTGTCCGCATCGGGCCAGTTGGATGCGTCGGCCGGATTGGTGTTGGCGGTTTCCTCCTGCTCGTTGGTGGTGCCATCGCCGTCGAAATCACCGGCGCCGTTTTGCGCGGTGGTGTTGGTGAAGTAGGTCACTTCCCAGCTATCGGCCAGACCGTCGCCGTCGACGTCGAGCGGAGTGGACGCAGCCAGCGTGGGATTGGAAGCGGCGGTCTCTTCCTGCTCGTTGGTGAAGCCATCGCTATCCGGGTCGCCGGAGCCGTTTTGGGCGTTGAGGTCGTTGCCGAAGTAGAACTTTTCCCACGAGTCCAGCAGACCGTCGCCGTCCGTGTCCGAGGGGGTCAGCGTGAGCGGGTTGACCAGATTAGGCGTGGCGGTCGGGTCGACGTAAAGATCGTCGAGGTAGATGTTGGTGCTGCTGCTGTTCGAGAGGAGAGCAAAAGCGACCAAGGGGTTCGCGGCGGCGGCGTTGCGGAAGTTCCAAGCGCCATCGGACGAGGTGATTTCGGTTTGCGTCGAGTAGGACGAATCGCCGTCCCGCTGCACATAAAGACGGAAGGTGTCCGTCGAGGTGTTTATGACATACCAGATGTTATACCACGCGCCGGTCGTCAGGTTGAACAGAGGGGTGCGGTTGGTGCCGCCGTCGCGAGTGCCGTAGCGGCCATCGGTGCCGGTGATGTTGCCCTGCACCTCGTAAGTGTTGAAATCGGTAAGCGAGGGCGGGTTGACGTCGGAGAGGCCGAAGGAGACGTCGTTGGTGAGCCCGCCGATGCGAACACGAAAAAAGAAAGTGCCACCCGAGGCATCCGCAATCGAGGCGGGCAGGAGCTTGTAGGCGTCGTTGGTTCCCGTGTGCTGCAGCACCTTGTTCGAAGGGACGGAGGGATCTGCGGTGACGACCGTGGTCGTGCTGCCGGAAGTCACCACCCAGCCGCCTTGGTTGCTGATGGAGCCGTTGTTGAGCGTATCGAAGGTGTCGACCACCTGGAATGCCGCATGGGTTTGCGAAACAACGCCGAGGGCAAGGGCGGCCGCGAGCGCGTGACGATTACGGGGTAGTTGCATAAGAGAAAGCTTTTCAGGCCGAGGGCGCTAAAACGGCGCCGAAGCCTTTGGGCGGGGGTTGCTGAGCGGCGAAAAACACAGGAGAATCCGGCAAACAACCGGGAGTATTGGTGATTGTTTTTCACGCTGTCTCCGCGTGTTCCCAGTCGCAATCAAGGCCACGGTTTAACGTCTACCAAAGGAGCCGATTTCTCATCGGGATCATCCTTTCGACCGCTGCTTTTCCCGCGCACGCGGGCCAGAGCAGGAAGATGGAGAGACACGCCCGTAAACAGGCGAATCGCCAGCGGGTCTCTCGATCTCGTCCGCGACGCTCTTCTCGTCCTGATTGGCCGACAGTTTACGATAAATGCCCTAGAGGATATTTGACGCTCGCGCCTCGCCCGCGTCTGACCTCGTAACTTTAACCAAAGCGCGTCTCGCGCGTCCCCTCCCCTGCCCTTCCCATTGTCCGGTCGTCACCGCGAAATGCCCCGCCTTCGCCTCCTCCGCCTGCTCGCCCTCGCGCCACTGCTCGTCGCGTGCGCGGTCGGCGCGCCCAAGGGCGAAGCGGCGGCCCCGCTTGAAATCGCCCCCAGGCCCGCGACCGACGCGCGGAAATGGGAAGGTTGGGGCACATCCCTCTGCTGGTGGGCGAAGGTCTTCGGCCAGCGCGACGACCTCGCCGACCTCTTTTTCACCACCCGCGAGATCCGGCTCGGCGGCGAAACCCTGCCGGGCCTCGGGCTCACCATCGCGCGTTACAACGCCGGCGCATGCAGCGACGCCGAACTCGGCGGGCGACGCATGGTCGTCTCCAAAACCATCCGCCCCTTCCGCCAGATCGACGCGTTTTGGCTCGATGGCAAAAATCCCGATCCCGCCTCCTCGAGCTGGAACTGGAAAGCCGACGCCAACCAGCGCGCCATGCTCCTCAAGGCACGCGATCGCGGCGCCGACCGCTTCGAGCTGTTCTCCAACTCCCCGCCTTGGTGGATGTGCGCCAACCGCAATCCCTCCGGCGCCGCCAAGGCCGACCAGGAAAACCTGCCCGCCGCGCAACACGCGAACTTCGCGCACTATCTCGCCGCCATCGCCCGCCGCGCCCGGGACGACTGGGGCGTCGCCTTCACCAGCATCGATCCGTTCAACGAGCCCAGCGCCCACTACTGGTTCGCCGACGGCAAGCAGGAAGGCTGTTTCTTCGCCCGCTCCTCGCAGGCCGCCTTTCTCCCCGTGCTGCGCGCCGCGCTTGATCGCGGCGGGCTCGCCTCCCTGCCCATTTCCGCCTCGGACGAAACGTCCTACGATCACGCCGTCGAGACTTGGCAATCCTTCGCGCCCGCCACCCGCGATCTCGTCGCCCAGGTCAACGTCCACGGCTACCAAGGCCGCAACGGCCGCCGCGACCTGCTTCACGATCTCGTCGTGCGGCAGGCCGGCAAACGACTCTGGAACTCGGAATACGGCGACGAACACGCCGACGGACTCGAACTCGCGGCCAACCTGCAACTCGATCTCCACTGGCTCCGCTCCTCCGCCTGGTGCTACTGGCAACCGCTCGACGGCGGCGCCAAGGGCGGCTGGGGCCTCCTCCCCGCCGACCTCGAACGAGCCACGATCGGCCGCGCCAATCCCAAGTATTTTGTCCTCGCCCATTACAGCCGTCACATCCGTCCGGGCATGACCCTGCTCGACACCGGCGACTGGCGGGTCGCCGCCGCGCACGACGCCTCCGCACGACGCCTGGTGATCGTCGTCTTCAACGACTCCAAACAAGCCGCCCCCGTGCGCTTCGATCTTTCCGCCCTCAAACCCGGCGACCGCGATGCCCGCGTGCGCCGCTGGCTCACCGAACCGCTCGCGCAGACTCGCTACCGTCGCCTGCCCGACGAAGCTCTCGCCGTGGCGAATACCTGGAAATTTCCCCCGCGCTCCGTCGTCACTTTGGAAATCGACAAAGTCGACCTCTAGCCGAACCACGCCGCCACCTCAACCCCCGAGCCCCCCGTGACCGTCAACGAACGCCTCAAAAGCAATCCCCTGCGCAACCGCGACGACCTTCGCCGCCTCCTCGAGGATATGGTCGAGCCGCTCTACGGCCACTTTTCCCCGGGCCGCGCCCGCGTCGAGCTCGCCGCCAACCGCGCCAGCTACGGCGACCCCGCCAGCGCCCTAGAGGGCTACAGTCGCTCGCTCTGGGGCCTCGCCCCGCTCGCCGCCGGCGGCGGCAAATTCGCCCATTGGGATCTGTGGCGCGAAGGCCTGATCAACGGCACCGACCCGAAGCACCCCGAATATTGGGGCCTCGCCGGCGACTTCGACCAACGCAGCGTCGAGCAGGGCGCCTTCGGCTTCGCCCTCGCCCTCGCCCCCGAAGAACTCTGGAAGCCGCTCGGCGCCGCCCAGCGCGCCAACCTCGTCGCCTGGCTGCGCCGCATCCACGAGGTGAAGCTCGTCCGCAGCAACTGGCTCTTTTTCCGTGTCCTCGTCCAGCTCGGCCTCCATCAGGTCGGCGAGACCTGGGACGAGAAAGTCCTCGATGCCGACCTCTCGCAAATCGAGTCGTTTTACCTGCGCGATGGCTGGTCGACCGACGGCCCGGAAGGCGCGCCCTGGCGCGATGGCCGCACCGGCGATTACTACATCCCGATGGCGATCCATTTCTACGGACTCGTCTACGCCCGCCTCGCCTCCTCCGCCGATCCCGCGCGCTCCGCCCGCATCGTCGAGCGCGCCCGGCTCTTCGCCCGCGAGTTCCAACACTACTTCGCCGCCGACGGCTCCGCCCTCCCCTTCGGCCGCAGCCTCGCCTACCGCTTCGCCCAAGGCGCCTTCTGGGGCGGCCTCGCCTACGCCGGCGTCGAGGCCCTGCCCTGGCCCGTCATCAAAGGCCTCTACTTGCGCCACCTCCGCTGGTGGATGCAGCAACCCATTTTCACCGAGACCGGCCTGCTCACCATCGGCTACGCCTACCCGAACCTGCTCATGGCCGAGAGCTACAACTCGCCCGGCTCCCCCTACTGGGCGCTCAAGGCCTTCCTGCCCCTCGCCCTGCCCGAGACGCATCCTTTCTGGCGGGCCGAGGAGGCTCCCCTGCCCCCGCGCCGCGCCGCGCTTACCAGCCCCGGCTCGCGCCTCGTCCTGACCACCGACCCGCGCACCCGCGACGTCGTCGCGCTCGCCCCCGGCCAGCGCGTCCTCGACTGGCCGCGCAACGCCCCGCACAAGTATTCAAAGTTCACTTACGGAAACCGTTTCGGCTTCTCCGTCAGCTCCGGCGCCGCGATCCCCGCGGAGGGCGGCCTCGACGGCGAGCTCTCCCTAAGCGACGACGAGCGCTTTTTCCGCCGCCGCGATTTCGCCCACCCCACCGAGGTCCGCGAAGGCGCCGCCTGCTCGCTCTGGAAACCCTGGTCCGACGTCGAGGTCCGCACCTGGCTCGTCGCCGCGCCCGAAGGCCACGTTCGCCTTCACCATATCAAGTCCGCCCGCGCGCTCTGGACCATGGAGGCCGGTTTCGCCGTGCCCTATTTCACCAAGAGCCATCTCCGCCAGCAACCCGGGCTTCCCGACGGCCCGGTCGTGCGCTCCCCGCGCGGCTGCTCCACGGTGCGCGAGCTCCTCGGCGGCCGCTCCGCCGCCTGCGTCGAGCTCGGCGCCAACACCCACCTCCTCGCCTCGCTCTCCGCCATGCCCGTCCTCCGCGGCGCGCACCAACCAGGGGAGTTCTGGCTCGCAAGCTGGGTCGACGGAACCGCCGAGGAAAACGCCCCCCTCGCCGGCGGCGCCGCCTTCTCCGTCGCCCTCGAAGGCGAGGCCTGCGTCGTCCGCCGCGACGGCCGGCCTTGGTGGTCCGTCAGCAACGAAAACCTCTTCGGCCAATCCAGCCCCGAGCGCCTCCTCGCCTTGGACGAGCTCGTCTAGCTTCCGTCCACGCCTGCCAGTTTCCCTTTCAACGTCCCCGTTTTCTTTCCGCTCCTTGATGAAACCCTTTTTCGCCACCGCCCTGCTCGCCGCCAGCCTCGCGCCGCTTACCAGCCTCCGCGCCGCCGACGCGCCTGCACCCGCTCCCGTCGCTTCCGCCGCCACGTCCGAGATCCTCGCCGAGTCCGTCGTCGACCGCGTCTGGGCCGGCCATCCGGTCACCTTCGCCTTCGTCACCGAGCGCGGCCACCAATTCGTCGCCTACTACGACGCGGAACGCCGCATCACCGTCGCCTCCCGACGCCTCGACGAGACCACCTGGAAACGATTCCAGCCCGAGGGCGTCAACCTGCCCAACCGCGGCCGCTCGTCCAACGTCACCGGCTGGGACAGCCACAACTTCCTCGCCCTCGCCCTCGACAAGGACGGCTACCTCCACCTCTCGGGCAACATGCACAACGACCCGCTCATCTACTACCGCTCGAGCCGTCCCCTGGACGTCGAGTCGCTAGAGCGCGTCGACCGCATGACCGGCCGTCGCGAGAACAACACCACCTACCCCGTCTTTTTCAAAAACCGCGGCGGCGAGCTTTTCTTCCGCTATCGCGACGGCGGCAGCGGGAACGGCGCCGACATCTACAACGTCCTCGAGACTACCTCGCGCACCTGGGTGAACCTGCTCTCCTCGCCCCTCCTCGACGGCCAGGGCAAACGCAACGCCTACGCGATGAACCCGACCCTCGGGCCCGACGGCCGTTTCCACCTCGTCTGGATGTGGCGCGAAAGCCCCGACTGCGCCACCACCCACCGCATCTCCTA
>CBIHRE010000040.1:0-16187 GCA_966212385.1 uncultured Akkermansia sp.
GGCGCGAACCGGTGCAGCGCCCCCTTCGGAACCGCCCCCGCGCCCCCCTGCGTCCCTATCCGCGCCTCTAATCCGCCTCCGTCCACCGCTCCCGCCCCCGGCATTGCGTAACCCAATAGGTTACGCAGCTGGTCCCATGCGGCTGCAAACCTTCTCATAGCCTCATCGCTGGTCTCGTCCCACCGGGGCTTTCATGGTCGTGTCCTCTTTTTCTCACGACCATGTCCGCCCCCCGCGTTCTCCTCACCACCACGTCTTTCCAAGACACCCCCGGCATCCACCACGACATGCTGGCCAAAGCCGGCTTCGAGATCGTCCGCGAGCGCGGCCCCCTCCCCGAGAGCCGCATGCTCGAGCTCGCCGGCCAGTTCGACGCCTACCTCTGCGGCGACGACGCCATGACCCGCGCCGTCATGCAAAAATCCCTCCCCCGCCTGAAGGTTATTTCCAAATACGGCATCGGCCTCGACAAGATCGACCTCGCCGCCGCCAAGGACCTCGGCCTCCCCGTCCTCTTCACCCCCGGCGTCAACCACACCACCGTCGCCGAGCACACCTTCGCCCTCCTCCTCGCCGTCGTGCGCAACCTCGTCGTCGAGGCCAACCACGTCGCCGCCGGCCGCTGGACCCGCATCACCGGCAACGAACTCTGCGGCAAGACCCTCCTCCTCGTCGGCCTCGGCCGCATCTCGAAGGAAGTCGCCATCCGCGCCCGCGCCTTCGGCCTCCGCGTCCAGGTCTTCGCCAACTACTGGGAGGAGGACTTCGCCCGCTGGCACGGCCTCGAACGCGTCGAAGACCTCGACGCCGCGCTCAAGGACGCCGACTTCGTCTCCCTCCACACCAAGCTCACCGAAAAGACCAAGGGCCTGATCAACGCCCGCCGCATCGCCTCCCTCAAACCCGGCTGCGTCATCGTCAACACCGGCCGCGGCGAACTCCTCGAGCTCGCCCCCCTCGTCGAAGCGATCAAGGCGGGCAAGATCCGCTACGGCGCCGACGTCCTCGATCAGGAGCCGCCGCCCGCCGACCACCCCCTCCTCGGCCTCCCCGGCACCGTGCTCACGCCCCACATCGGCAGCCGCACCCACGAAAGCGTGCAACGCCAGGCCTCCTGCGCGGTGGAAAACCTCACCCGCTTCCTCGCCGGCAAAGAGCCCATCGCCCGCGCCGTCTGATCTTAGAGCCACCGCGATCTTCGCCACAAAGAACACAGAGCTCCAACACAGAGTTCACAGAGCCAAACCTTCTGAATCTCTAAATTCAGTCCATCGGCTCCGACCTCTTCCGACCTCTGCCTTTCTTCCGACCTCCGTGCCCTCTGTGTCCGAGCTCCGTGCCCTCCGTGACTAAAAACTAACGCCCCAAATTCCTCAAAACCCTCCGACCTTCCACTACCATGCCCGAAACCTACTTCGTCGTCCCCGAACAGCAGCACAACTCCCTCGTCGCCGCCGCGTATCAACACCGTGGATACCTCGCCGACGAGGCCGCCGAGGGGGCGCGCTTCTGCGCCGAGGCCTCCCGCCACGGCATCCGCACCCACAACGGCCTCAAGGCCCTCCACCTCGACCACCTCTTCGGCTCCGGCTCGAAGGGCTGCGTCCCCGGCGCGCAGATCGAGGAGCGCCCCTCCCGCTTCCCCTCCGCCAAGATCTGGAACGCCAACAAGAAGCTCGGCCAGGCCACCGCCTACCGCGCGATCGACGAGGCCATCCGCCTCGCCGACATCTACGGCGTCGGCACCGTCTCCGTGGACAACGCCTTCCACTACCTCTGGGGCGCCGGCTACGTCATGGACGCCGCCCGCCGCGGCTACATCGCCTACACCAACTGCACCGCCGCGCTCGCCGAGGTCGTCCCCTTCGGCGGCAAGTTCCCCACCCTCGGCACCAACCCCCACTCCTGGGGCTTCCCCACCACCGACGCCGTCGGCTTCCCGCTCGTGATCGACTGGGCCACCTCCGTCATCGCCATGGGCCGCGTCCAGCAGCTCAAGCGCGAGGGCAAACAACTCCCCCCGATGGCCGCCGTGGACAAGGACGGCAAACCCACCACCAACCCCGACGAAGTCTCCGCCCTGCTCCCCTTCGGCGCGCACAAGGGCTACGGCCTCTCGCTCCTCAACGAAGTCGTCGGCGCCTTCATCGGCGGCTCGCTCCCCACTATCCGCAACCGCTGGGACAAGGTCCCCGAAGGCGAAAAGGGCACCTGCGCCTTTTTCTTCCAGGTCATCCACCCCGAGGCGCTCAACGGCGGCCTCTTCGCCAAGGGCCGCAACCAGACGGAGAACGTGAAAGCGGTCCTCGCCGACGTCCTCGGCCACGGCAACGACGGCGCCATCATCCCCGGCCAAATCGAGGCCAACTTTGCCAAAGCCACGGCCGCCGCCGGCGGCCTCCTCTTCACCAAAGCCGAAGTCGAAGCCTTCAACGAAGTCGCCCGCGAATGCGGCCAACCCGAGTGGAACCTCGCGTCCCTCAAAACCTACACGGTCTGAGCCCGGGAAGCTTTCATCGCTCGCTCTATTTTCAAGCCCGGGCCTAACGCCCGGGCTTTTTCATGCCTTATGCCCAGCTCGAAGCCGGTGAAGCCATCCCCGTCACCTCCAAGAAAGCCTTCATTGCCCTCGTGCGCGGGCAAAAGTGAAACTCGAAATCACTCCGGCCGCCTTGGCCGACCTGCGGTCCATCCGCGCCTACACCGTGGAGCGCTGGGGCTCCGCGCAGGAGACGGTCTACCTCGACCGCATGTGGAGTCCATCCTCCCCAGCCCCACGCTCTATCGCGCCCGTCCCGGTCTCGTCCCCGGCTGCCAACTCGCCGGGAGGGCAAGCACGTGATCCTCTTTCGCGTAAACAAATCGCCCCTCCAAATCGTGCGCGTTTTGCACTCCGCGATGGATTTCCCGCGACACCTCAAGCCTTCATCGTAGGACAACGATCAACTGGGCGTCGGCTTTCCCGCCCGACGCAAAACCCAACGCCGACGGAACTCCATACGCCGCTTGACCACGTGGGGCTGCTGGCCGCGAAACGTGTCCTCGTAAGCGGCCAAGCTCGCTTCCACGCCGGCCTCGTCGCCCGACGCGCATTGGGCCACCGCCTGATAAAGCAGGCATTGGCGACGATGCCGCGGAGACCGTCCCGCCACCGGCAGCCAACGGGCGCAGACATCCAGCAAGCCCGGCCAATCCTTTCTCTCCTCGTAAACATCGGCGCGCGCCTCCCACGCCGGCTCGGAGCCCGGCGACAACCGGAGGATGACATCAGCTTCGGCCAAGACATCGTCGAAGCGTTCCAGATGCACCAAGGTGTCGATCCGGCATTCCCGCGCTCCGATGTGGGCGGGATCTTCGGCGATGATCCGGTCCACCAGCGCCAGGCACTCCACGTAGCAATCCGAGTAGTGGAGCCCCCAAGCCAGCGACAAGCTCGCGGCATGTCTAGACGAGCACGTCGGCAACCCGTCTACCCACGACTCCATCGCGTCCGACGTGGACGAAATCAGCTTCATCAACCCGTCCCGCCGCGTCCGGCGCTCATCGCCCGCGAAGAAATCGATCGGCAGATCCGCGCCGCCACGCTGCCGCACCCACGCGTGGAAAACACGGCATTCCCGCGGATAGAGCCGGTGCAGGACAGGCAGGACGATCTTCTCCGTCCATTCATGCTCCATCTTCTCGGCATACCATTCGCAGTTCTCCCGACGGTCGGCCAGCCAACGACCGCGACTCACCCGCGCCACATGATCATGAAAATGCGCGACCTCGTGAACCAAGGTCTTCAGCGCCTGCAGACGAAGAAACAACTCCACGATCGTGCGCGGCGCGAACACCCGCTTCCAATCGATTACGTAGGCATAAAGGCAAATTCGCCCGCTCGTCGGGAAAAAGGTGCCTAGAATGCGGCCGCCATAAACGCCGGAAAACATCCTGCTCCCGGGCCGGCCCGTGAATGGATCGACTGAGCCGGTCTCCTTGTCCTTGCGCTCAAGCATGTATTCCCGACCAAGCATCAGCCGGACTTCAGCAATGCCCTCCACCGCCTCCGCCGGCAGAGCCTCCAGCACCGCGCGAACATCCCGCGCCGACGCGGCATGATAAACATACGCCGACTCGTCGCTCACCTGGATCGGAATTTCCCCCGCGGACAAGCGGACGCTTCGCGCCGGAGCGACGCTCGCGTGACGTTCGTTCCAGACTTGGAGTTTTATGCGTTGCTTCCGACGAAGCGCCGTGCGTTCGCGGGCGACAGCCTCCGCGGAAGCTCGCGTGTCGGAAAAATCCTGACGTCGAAGCTTAGCCAGCGAGCGAAAGGTGGCGTGAATACTGCGTGACATTCCGATGCCCCCTTTCCTGCCCTCTCACCTCCGCCTCCGCCAGCCCGATCTACGCCCCACCCGGCCGACAACCAGGCGTGAGCAAAGCGCCGCCCAACCCCGTGCGCGTCTCTGCAAAGCGTGATGGCCTCACCGTTCACCGAAATTCTTCGCGTCAAAGACCCATCTCGGATCGAGCTTCTCGCCGCCTCCGTCGTTCAAAAACATCTTCGACGCCTCTTGTTTTCCGCGGAGCTGCCAGTCCAGCCACGCGAGCGCGACACGGGTAAATTCGCCGCCGTGGGGCTCGTGGTAGGTCCCGCGATGGCCGACATCGAGACCCGCCAAGGCGATGGGCACGTGATTCACCCGCGCGAAGTCGTCCATCGCGTTGCCATAGGCGATGTCGGACGGACCGCCGATGATGTAGAGCACCGGCGAGTGGAGCTTCGCCAAATCATCCTTGGTCACGGGCGGCATGCCGCGCATCGGAGACGGCGACGGCAGCACGCCGCTGTTGCAGACGACCGTCGTGCTTATCCGCGGATCGGCGGAAATTTGAAGCGCCTGAAGTCCACCGCAGGACATCCCCATAGCCGCGACTTTTGAACCGTCCACCTTCCCGAAGAAACCGCTCCCCGCGTCCGCGTTTCTGGCGAGTATCCAGTCCAGCGCCGCGATGAGCTGCTCGGGATTCGTCGGCCGACGCGACGCCTCGCCGCGTTCGTGGAGCTGATCCAGCAAGCCCACGCCGAGCACGAGGTAGCCGTGCGAGGCGATCTCGTTGAGGAAGTTCTTGTGCTCGTAGGTGGTGTTGGCGCAGGCGCCGTTGCCCCAAAGCAGGACGGGCAGCTTTTGCTTGTCGCCGAAAGGCGTCAGATCGCGGGGCCGGTAGATCGTCATGCCCGGCAGCCCCGCGTCCTCCGTCACGATCGCCGGATAAGGGCCCGAGCTACCCGACTCCAACACAACCTCGGCGGCTCGACCCCGGGCGCTTTTACCGCCGTCGGTCCCCGCCGGGGCGAACAATCCGTAGGCCGCGTCGAGGAACTTTGAATACATCGGCGGCGGGCCATACATATTCACATAGAACAGTGCGACGAGGTCGTTCTCCGGATCGATGATGTAGCCGGTGCCGAACATGCCGCCCCAGGCGAACGCGGAGTCCGACACCGCCGCCGCGGGCTTCTTCTCGCGATGCAGCTCGAAACCAAGCCCGAATTGAAAGCCCTTCTCCGCGCCGCTGCCGGGAGGCAGGCGGTTGATCGTCGTCATGAGCTCGACCGTCTCGGGCTTGAGGATGCGCCGGCCCTTGAATTCGCCCTTGTTGAGCAGCATCAGGCAAAACTTGGCGTAGTCGTCGATCGGTCCGTTCAAGCCGATGGCCCCCTCCGCGTAGGTCTGCTGCTCGCTGACCGCGCCTTCGCTGTAAAGGGTCGCGCCGGGTTGAAGTTTCCCGTCCACCACCCGGTAGGGTTTTACGAAGCGCGAGAGCTTTTCCCGCGGGTAATACCAATCGGTCTCCGCCATACCCAAGGGCTCCAGCACCTTTTCCTTCACATACTCGCGCAGCGGGCGCCCGGAGATGCGCTCGACCAGGTAGCCGAGCATGTTGGTGCTAATGTGGTAGTCCCAATGCGTGCCCGGATCGAAGCCGAGAGGGAGCTTTGCGAGCTCCGTCATCTCATCCTTCAGGTAGCGGGCGTCGGGATTGCCGCCGCCGGTGTGCTGACCCGCGGGCGTGCGCGGGGGGATCGCGCCGCCAACGCCGGCCGGCGCCTCGCTCGGGGCGGGTCGTGCGCGTCGAATGTCGCGCACGAGCCCCGCGCCGAGCCCGGAGGTGTGCGACATCAGATGCGCGAAGGTCATGGGCGACTTGACCGGTCGCGTCTCATACGTGCCGTCGGCGTTCACCTTGGTGACCACCTGGTCCGATATTTCCGGGAAGTATTTCGAGACCGGGTCGTCGATCGCGACCAGTCCCTGCTCCACGAGCGTCATGAACGCGACGGTCGTCACCGCCTTGGTCTGGGAGAACAGGACATAATAATCATCCACCGAGGCGGGCACGCGGTTCTCGAGGTCACGCCAACCGTAGGCTCTGCGATAAACGACCTTCCCGCCCTTGGCCACGAGGCCCACGACGCTGCTCGTCTTCTGCTCGTCGACAAAGGACTGGAGCAACGCGTCCATCTTCGCGACCGCCTCGGGCCGAACGCCCGCGGAGTCGAATGTCGTGTCGTCGGAAAGTTGCCTGGCCGCCCCCGGCGAGACACCGGGCGCTACCGCACAAATCAACAACGCCGCCAACGTAGGAACTTGGGATATCTTCATGGATGGATTCGAGGGGGCTAAATCAAAATCACGGAGACCGGAGCCTGGACGGAGGAGCGTCAAAAGCGCCGCCGTAGTCGAGGCATCGGGCCCGGAGACGAAGCCGGCGCCGGCCGTGCCGTCGGCCGCGGCGGCACCACGCGCTCCGGCACCGGATCCCCCACCGCCCGCGCGGCGACTTCGCGAATCTTGTCCTTCTTGCTCTTCCTACGGCCCTTGATACCTCCGCCGCCCGGCGCCACCAGCGGCGCGGGCGCCTCCGTCTCGCGCGGCTCGAAGCCCAGGATCTGCTCCCGCTCCAGCGCCAGGCCGTGCAGCTTCTCGATCAGAAGAAAATGCGCGTGCGTGCTCGCGCTCACAAAGCTGATCGCCACGCCCACCTCCCCCGCCCGCCCCGTGCGCCCGATTCGGTGCGTGTAGTCCACCGCCGAACGCGGCAGGTCGTAGTTCACCACCGCCGGCAGCTTCGGGATGTCGATACCGCGCGCCGCCAGATCGGTCGCGATCAACACCTTCACCTTGCCCGTCTTCAAATCCGCCAACGCCTGCGTGCGCGCCCCCTGGCTCAATTCGCCGTGCAACGCCGCCGCCGCGATGCCCGCGCGGCCCAGCTTCTCCGCCACGTGCTCGGTCGAATACTTCGTCGCGACGAACACCAGCACGCCCGACCAAGCGTGAGTCTCGATCAAGTGTCGCAACAACTGCGTGCGCCGCGGCACGTCCACCTCGATCACCCTTTGCGAAATCTCCGGCGCCGCCACCTCCGCGTCGCGCGTATCGATGCGGACCGGATCGCGCAGCAAGGCCGCCGCCAGCGCCTCCACCTCCGCCGGAAAAGTCGCGGAAAACAACAGACTCTGCCTCCGCTTGGGCAGCATCGCCACGATGCGATCCAGCTCCGCCTTGAACCCGAGGTCCAGCAACCGGTCCGCCTCGTCGAGCACCAGGATGGACAGCTCCGCGAGCGACACCGCGTTGTGGTCGATCAGATCAAGCAGGCGCCCCGGCGTCGCCACGAGCAGGTCCGCTCCCCCGCCCAGTGCCATCATCTGCGGGTTGATCGACAGCCCGCCGACCGCGACGAGCGTTTTCAGCGGTTGCGGCAGATAACGCGCGTAGCGCCGCACCGACTCCACGACCTGCGTCGCGAGTTCACGGGTCGGCACGAGGATAAGCGCGCTCACGAAGCGCCCCGGCGGACGCCGCGCCGTCGCCAGCTTTTGCACGATGGGCAACGCGAACGCGGCGGTCTTGCCCGAGCCGGTCTGCGCCGAGGCCCACACGTCGGCGCCCTTCAGGATCGCCGGAATCGCCGCCGCCTGGACGGGCGTGGGCGCCTCGTAGTGCCACGCCGCGACCGCGCGCTGCAACGGTTCGGACAAACCCAGGGAGGAAAAGGACATCCCGGCAAAATGATCGCCGCGCCGCCCAACGCGACGAAATGTTTCCCTGCCCCGCAACAGCGTGGCTTGCGATAATTACGACGGTGCCACGCGCCTCGCTCGTCCTCGACGGGCCCGTCGCCCAAGCCGCCGCCCAGCCCACCTCGAATCCGGATTGCGCGAAGGCAGCGCCAATCGCTACTTTTTTACCGTGTCCGCCTTCGCTTCCTTCCCCGCCATGGCCGCCGTGCTTGTTCTGTCCTTGTTCTTGGGCACCGTCCCGTGCCGAGGCCGGCAAAACGACGACTTCGCAGATCGTCTTCCCATAGAAGCCGACTCCGCCTTGGTCGTCGGCGATTTGAGCGCGGCCACCCGCGAGCCCGACGAACCGGCACACGCCGCCGGCGCCGGATTGCGTTCCATCTGGTGGGACTGGACGCCCGCCTCCGACCAGCAAGCCCAGCTCTCACTCGTCGGCGCCCATGAGGAGCCGGTGTCCCTCGCGGTCTACACCGGCGACGCGCTCGACCGTCTGCTTCAGGTCGCCTCGGCCACGAACACCGCCACTCCGGCGGCCCTTTCCTTCTCCGCCCGCGCAGGGGTGCGCTACGCGCTCTGCGCCTCGCTCCCCGTGGATACGCCCGCCGAGCGGGTGGTGCTCGCGCTGAACCAGCCGCCGCTCTTTCACGTGCCCGCCGAATATCGGATCCGCGTGGGATCCTCCGTGTCCATCAGCCTCGCGGCGCTCCATTCGGCGGATCGATACTCCGTCTCGGGCCTGCCCGCCGGCCTGCTTTTCGACCCGCTTACGGCGCGACTCTACGGCACGCCCAAGGCCCCCGGCGTCCACTGGCTGGATATCGTCGCCGAAAACGCCCACGGCCAGGGCACGGCCCGCGTTCGCCTCGAAATCGTCCCGCCGCTCGCGAGCTCCAGCGCGGCGCCTCTCGCCACTTTCCCCCGCACCCTGCACGGCAGGATCGGGCAAGGATTGAGCGCCTACCCGCAGATCCTGAACGGAGAATCCGCGAACTACTCGGCGACCGGCTTTCCCCCGGGCGTCAATCTTCACCCCGTCACCGGGGAAATCAGCGGCTCCGCCACCGCGTCAGGAGTCTTCGAGGCCGTCGTCACCATCACGAACGCCAAGGGCGCCTCCACTCTGCCCGTGACCTTCGTCATCGCCGACTCGGCGGGATCGCCCCTGCTCCAGGGCTCCTCCTCGGTCGAGCTCGTCCTCGGCGAAACGCTTTCCCTTGCGCTCCTCCCTTCCGACACCGCCGCCGTTCTCTCCACCGGTCCGCTTCCCGCCGGCGTGACGCTCGACGCGGCCAACCGCAAACTCGTCGGCACCCCCTCCGGCGCCGGCCGGCACGAGATCGAGGTCACGGCGACCAACGCCGCCGGCTCGACGCACGCCACCTTCGTCGTCTTGGTGCATCCCGCGGCGGTGCGCGCGCCCGAGCTCACCCACAACGGGCTCTGGATCGCCGAGGCGGGCGCCGCGTCCGCCTTCCAGCTAAGCGCCACGCAGGGTCCGGTCTCTTTCGCCGTCGAAGGCATGCCGGCTTGGGCCGAGTTCGACGCCTCTTCCGCCACGATCCGCGCGCGCCCCACCACGCGCGGCATTTTCCCCATCCGCGTCACCGCGGCCAACGCCCGCGGAGTCAGCCGCGGTGTGGTCAATCTCTACGTCGGCTCCGTCGCGACCACGCTCCAGTCGCCCTCGATCCTCGCGGGGAGTCCCCCCTCGCTTACGCTTCCGCTCACCGTCACCGGCACCACGGGCCTCGCCTTTTCCTACAGTGTGCCCGTCGACACGGGCGGGATCTACTCGCTGAGCTCGATCATCGCGCAACCAAGCATGATGGTCGAGGGCCTGCCACCGGGGCTCGTATTTGATTCCCGTTTATGGGTGATCACCGGCACGGTCGCCACTCCGGGGGACTATCCGATCACCGTGCGATACATCAGCGCCGGCGACATGATCGAGGCCGTGACCACGCTGGCCTTCCGCGCCCCCGCCAGCCCCGCTCCCGCCGCCTCCGTCGATCCGGCCTCCTTGATCACCGCCCCGCTCACGCTTTCCGCCAACGCCGGCACGTCGGTCAACTTCGCCCTTTTCACCCCGTCAACGAGCGCCAACTTCACGGTGTCCGGTCTGCCCGCGGGCCTGAGCTTCAGTTCGGCCACGGGAAAAATCAGCGGCACCCCGAGCGCCGTCGGCGCCTTCCCCCTTGATCTCACGGCCATCAACGAAAACGGCACGGCGGGCGCGCGCACCGTCCTGCAAATCACGGCCTCGCCGCGTCCTACGTTCTGGAGCGCCCCGCTCGCCCAAAGCGCCACCGTCGGCGTGGCGTTCACGGACTATTTCGACGCCTCCAACAGCCCAACCAGCTACGCCTGCACCGGCACGCTGCCGCCCGGGATCACCTTCGACACCACCAACGGCGCGCTCAAGGGCACGCCCACCCAGGCCGGCACCTATCCGCTGACGATCTCGGCCACGAACGCCGCCGGAACGGACGAGATTTTCCACACCTTGGTCGTGAGGCCGGCCGAACCTGCGGAAGTGTCTTTCCCGGCGATGCTCGCCCTCGTCCAAGGGACCTCCGTCAGCCGCTCGGCGAGCAGCTTTTCGGGCGGGGTGACTTTTTCCGCCAGCGGCCTTCCGCCCGGACTAACGATGTCCTCGTCGGGCCTCTTGAGCGGCACTCCCACCACTCCGGGAGACTACGCCGTCACGCTCCTCGCCTCGAACGCGGGCGTCGTGTCGACCCTCGGCTCGCTCTTCCGCGTGACTGCGCCGCCCGCGCGGGTCCCCGTTTTCACCTTTTCCGCCGGTGCGCACGCCGTCCTGGGCACGCCCTTCTCGTTCCGCCTGGCCGCGACCAACTCCCCGACCGCCTACACCGCCACGCCGCTGCCACCCGGCCTCGCGCTCGACGCCGCCACCGGCCTCGTTTCCGGCACGCCCTCCCAGCTCGGCGATTTCGTGATCACCTGCGGCGCGAGCAACGCCCAAGGCGCCACCACCGCGCAACTCGCGCTCCGCGTGCTCGCGGCGCCCCTCAGCCCGCCCGCGTTTTCCCTCCCCGCCACCGCTTTGGTCACCCTCGGCGACGAGAACACCAGCCTCGATCTGCAACCGCTCAACTTCCCCTCGTCGATCACCGCGACCAATCTTCCGCCCGGGCTCTCCATCGACGCGACGGGCGTGATCCGCGGAGTGGCGCGCAGGCCTGGCATCTACACCGTGGCCCTCGTCGCGACCAACGCCGCGGGCTCCGCCACCACCACCTTCGATCTCCACGTCCGCACCTCGTCCGCCGCCCCCACGCTCAACCTCGTCTCCACCCTGCAATCCTGGGTCGGCAACCCCTTCGCCTACCCCGTTTCCTACACCTTGCCCGGCGGCGCCACGCTTCGGGAAATCGACGTCCGCGGCCTCCCCGCCGGCCTGACCTTCGACGCCGCAAGCAAGCTCATCTCCGGCACGCCCTCCGCGCCCGGCACGAGCGATATCGACATCCTCGTCCGCACCGCGTCCGCGGGCGCCTTTGCCCGCGTGCGCCTCACCATCGCGAACGCGCAACAGACGCGCCCCCTCTTCACCTCGCCCGCCGCCGTGCTCGCCACGGTCCAGCAACCCTTCGCCCACCAACTCGCCGCCACCGGTGACGTCACCTCCTACGGCGCGGTCTCCCTTCCCTCCTGGCTCGGCCTCGACCCCGCGACCGGCGTGCTCAGCGGCACGCCGACGAGCACCGGCGACTTCGCCTCCCAAGGCCGCGCCACCACCGCCCACGGCACCCGCTGCGCCCGGATGATCGTCGCGGTTCGCGCCGCCGGCGCGAACCCACCCCTCCTCACCTCGCCCGGCAGCCTCGTCTGCTGGCGAGGCGCCACCTTTTATCACCAACTGTCCTTCACGGACTACACGTCCTGCTACGTCGGCAATTTTCCCGGCACCGTGAGCTCCGGCCCGCCCACGATCCTGACCTATCTGCCCCCGACGAACGCGAGCGCCGGCACCCGCGACATCTCCGTCACCTCTTACGGCACGGGCGGCTCGCACTCCGCGACCATCATCCTCGAAACGGAAATCCCCGCCCAACCCGTGCTCGGACTGGAGGCGCCCGCGTCCATCCGGACCACGGCGGGCTCTTCCATCTACCAATACCTATATGCCACGACGGGGTCGTCCGTCTTCTCCGCCACCGGCCTCCCGCCCGGCCTCACCCTCACCTCCTATGGCTACCTGAGCGGGTGGACGACCAGCCCCGGCGACTACCTCGCGACCATCACCGCCACGTCTTCCGCCGGCACCGCGACCGGCTTCATCCACTTCGCCATCACCGGCTCGAGCTCGCAGTCCTCCACGACCGCGACCCCGCCCGTCACCTATGATTTTTGCGTCAACGAACTCGTTTCGCTCCCGCTCGCGCTGCCGACATTGACCGACGGCAGCTCCACCTACCGCGCCGACGGCCTGCCCTCCGGCCTCTATCTCGACCCCGCCACGAGACGCATCCTCGGCCAAACGAACACCCCCGGCGGCTACGCCGTGAAAATCTCCGCCGTCTCGTCCTACAGCAGCTCGCTGCCCGCCCCGATCAACATCGTTCTCCAAGTGCGCCCGGCTCCGCTGCGCCCGGCCTCGTTCACCAGCCCCGCCGAATACCGCGGCACGGTCGGAATCGACTTCGCGCAAACCCTCTCCGCCAACCACGGCCCCACGCGTTTCACCGCCTCCGGCCTTCCTCCCGGACTCGTCCTTGATCCCCTGAGCGGCGTCATCTCCGGCCGCCCCGTCGCATCCGGCGAGTTTACCGTCGCCGCCGAAGCCGCCAACTCCGCCGGCTCCACCGGCGCCGTCCTGCGCTTCGTCATCGGCTCGGACACGCCGCCGCCCGTGATCGGCGGTTCCCTCCACGCCGTCATGAAAGCAGGCAAGTCCGACTCCCATTCCCTCGGGATTACCAACTCGCCCGCGTCCGTCTCGGTCTCCGGCCTGCCGCCCGGCCTCGTCCATAATTCAACCGGCACCGTCAGCGGCACACCCACCGCACCCGGCGACTACACCGTGAGCGTCTCGGCCGCCAACCCCGGCGGCGTCTCCACCGCCACGTTCCTCTTCCAAGTGCTCCCGGCCGACCTGCCGAGCCTGTTTTGGTCCACCGACCTCAGCTTCGACGCCGGCGAAAGCGTGGGCGATCTGCTCCTCAGCTGGTCCACCGGATCAACGCCACCCACGATCGCGGCCATCGGCCTTCCCGCCGGCGTCTATCTGGACCTCAGCTCCTCAACCTCGGCTTACCTGAGGGGCCGCCTCGACACGCCTGGCCGCTACTCGGTCCGTTTCGATCTCTTCGGCTACGGGCAATCTCTCTCCGTGCCGGCCTTGATCGACGTGCGCCAATCCGCCGCCCCCGCGCTTTCGACCTCCGCCCTCCGCCTGCTCACCGTCGGACAAGACTTCGACTACACGCTCCCCTACCTCGCGGTGCCCACGACCTGGGATCTGCCCTCGCCGCCTCCTGGCGTGTATTTCCAAGCCTCCAACCGTCGCATCAGCGGCGCAATTTCCACGCCCGGCACCTACACGATCCCCATCACGGCCACCTCGCCCGGCGGCCAAAGCTCCGCCGAGCTCACCCTCGTCGTTCGTGCGGCCTCCCTCGCCTCGCCCGACTCCGCCCGCCCCGTTCTCAACTCGCCCGCCCACTTCCTCGGCTACGTCGGCGCGCCGGCTTTCTATCGCCTGACCAGCGCCAACTCCGGCGCTACCTTCACCGTCGGCGCCCTGCCGCCCGGGCTCCGTTACGACCCCGCCCAACAAGCCATCCTCGGCACGCCGACCGCCGCCGCCCGACAGCTCGTCGCGGTGTCCGCCCAGGCCGGCGACATGAGCGAATCCGCCTCCCTCCTTATCACGATCCGACCCTACGAATACCGGCTCGCCAGTCTCTATCCCGGCCTGAAATTCCCCTCCGGCGGCATCGCCTACCTCGGCCAGCCCTACTCCGATCCCTCCGGCACCGGCGCGAGCACCTCCATCCTCGGCACCAGCCTCACGACCTACTCCGGCCTGCCCCTCGGATTGAGCGGCCAACCCTCCGGCGGCGTCGCCGGCCTGCCCGCGCGCGTCGGCAACTTTGATTTCACCGCCCTCGTCAACCTGGCCGCGCCCCTCGCTTTCACACGAAGCCTCACCGTCGAATCAGGCCCCCGCTCCGCCGCGCTGCCCGTCCACGCCGCGCAGGCCGAACTCTTCCCCGGAACCCCCGCCGCCATCTCGGTCTCCGCCACCCAACCCGCCACGCTAAGCTTCTCCGGACTCCCCGCCGGGCTTTCCTACTCCGCCGAGAAGCGCCAGATCATCGGAACCACCTCCGCTCCCGCCGGGGCCTACCTGGTCGATGTCACCGCGACCAACGTTCACGGCTCCGTCACCAGCCGCCTCTCGATCCTGGTGCGCGACACGCTCGCCGCGCCCCGCTTCACGTCGAACTCCGCCGCATCGGCGACACGCCACGAAACATTCACCTACTACTCCTATACCCGCCCCTCCGGCGCCAGCTTCGCCGCGACTGGCCTGCCCGAGGGCCTGCAACTCGATCCCGCCACCGGTGTCATCTCCGGCCGCCCCGCACAGGAGGGCGATTACACCGTTCAATTGACCGCCACCAACGCCGCCGGCTCGTCGACGCTCGCCCTCCGCCTCCGCGTGGGCCCCGGCTTCGCCTCCGAACCTGCATTCTCCGTCCCCGCCAACTCGCTCTGGCCGCTCGGCACCGACCGCAGCCTCCTCCTCGCCCGACCGGAGACCACCGCGATCTCCGCCGCCTCGCTCCCCTCCGGCATCGCCCTCGATCCCGCATCCCGCCTCATCCTCGGCCGCCTCCTCTCCCCCGACCCGCGCTCCGTCGGCCTCGCCTCCGCCCTCGGCGCCGCGCAGCCGCGCCTCGTCGGCGGCGATCCGCTGCTCTCGCCGCCCTGGTTCATCCGCGAACCCGAGGACATCGTCGTGCTCGCCGGCCGGCCCGCGCGCTTCCCCGCCGCCGTCGACGGACGCCCTGCGCCCGCTCTCGCCTGGACCCTCGACGGCAGCTCCCGGACCGCCGAACCCGACGGCTCGCTCCTCATCCCCTCGGCCTCCGCCTCCCTCGACGGCGCCAGCGTGGTTCTTCGCGCGACCAACGCCTCCGGACAGATCACCAGCCGCACGGCCACCCTCACGGTCCGCACCGCACCCGTTCTGAGCTTCGCCGAATGGGCCGTCGCCCGCGGCTTGCCCGAAGATCGCCGCGGCCCGCTCGACACGCCCCTCCCCGGCTCCACGCCCAACCTCCTCGCCTACGCCATGGACCTCCCCGAAGGCGAAGACTTCGTGCCCGCCCCCGAATTCATCGCGCTTCCCTCGCCGATGCTCCGCCTCACCTACACCCGCGCCAAATACGCCCAGGACCTCGCGCTCGCCCCCCAACGCTCCACCGACCTCGCCGGCTGGCAGGACGACGGCATCGCCGCCGAAAAACTCTCCGAAGACGCCTACCGCGAAGTCTGGCGCGCCACCGTGCCGGCGACCGGCCCGCGAACCTTCCTGCGCGTCCGCGCCTCGGTGCTTCCCGCCCCTTAATCCGCGCTCCCGCCACAAAAAACTAAGGCGTCGGCTTCCGCTTCATCGCAAAGCGCCCATACGCCACCATCCGGCCGCCGCCGCCTGAAATCGTCAACCCGCGCCACTCGCCGTCGCCGATCACGCCGCGCGCCTGGGTGATCTTTCCCTCCGCGTCGGTCCAGGTCACCTCCAGCCACGCGCCTTCACGACGGGCCTTCACCGGCACCTTCGCCTGCTCCGCGCCCACACGCAGCGTGCCCTCGATTTCGCCCGCTCCGTCCGGCAGCTCGAGCACCCACTCCGCATTCGTATCCTCGAAGCGGTTGGTCCACGAGCCCGACCACACCTCGCCGGCTCGCGCGACAGACGCGCCACTCACGAACGAAACGAGCCCCGCCACGATCACCCCGCGCATGGCGGAGGAGTATGGCCGCGCGCGACCCCGCGCGCGCCGCCTCGCTAGCCGTACTTCTTCCGCCGGAACACGTCGGTCGACAGCGAGTCCACTCGGTCCAGGAACAGGAT
>CBIHRE010000041.1:0-16138 GCA_966212385.1 uncultured Akkermansia sp.
CTAGGCCGGGTGGCCTCATGTTTCCGTCCGGCGGGCGGATTTTGGATCAAAATTCGGCTCCGTTGTTGGGATTCGGCTTTGCAAGCCCTGCGGCAAACTACGTCCAAATTGAAAACTCGGTCGCCGGTCAGACCCCGGCTATAAAAGCGGTGGGAACCGACTCCAATATATCACTATCCATCAACCCGAAGGGTTCGGGGACGGTTGTGATTCCGTCCGAAAATAGTTTAGGCATAGGAACGGCCGCCACCTCCGCCCCGCTCCATGTGGTGCCCAAATCCTACTTCGGCCAAGCCTACTTTGGCGGCACAAACAATGCCGGCCATATCACGTTTGCCCGGGGCGGAGACGGCAGCGGGCAAGGCGGCATTGGCTACATGGCCAGTGCATCGGAGCACAACGAGATGCGGATCCAAGCAAACGGAGGCTCTGGTTACCTGCGCATCGATACGGCGGGCAGCGAGCGCATGCGTGTCACCAGTTCGGGTAACGTGGCTATCGGCGCCGCCGTTGCGGACGAAAAGCTGCACGTCGCGGGAAACATTAAAACCACCGGCAGTTTTGTGTTCAAGGGTCTCGACGTCGGGCCTGTGGCCGCGCCCTTGATGATTAAAAATTGGTATGGCTTGGATTCGCTTGTAATCCAGCATGTTGGCGCGAGCAACTTGGCTGACTATAAAATCTCGTTTCGTGACTCCGCCAACGGCTCGGAAAGCCTCTCCTACGGGCGGCATGGTATAACGATAGAAAACCCGAACTCGACTTTTCATATAGCCCCTGCCGCGAGCCAAAGCGCGGATCTGCTGCGAGTGAACTACAACCTTTTCAAGGTCTCATCCAGCGGAAACGTAGGTATCGGCGTCCCGAATGCTCCCGCCGAAAAACTCGAGGTGGCTGGAAATATCAAATTAAGCGGCAATATCATCACGCCCTCGGGTATTCTTACGCTCCCGGCCGGCAATGCCACCCTGCTCGCCGCCACCGGCAATCAAACCATCACCGGCGCAACTACTATCGCTGGCACCACGGTCCTCGGCGGCGCCAATGCTGCCCAGCAACTGAAAATCGACGCAGGCACGGGTAGGGTAGGCATCGGAACGCCCTCGACCGCTCGGGGCCAATTCGACGTGTTCGGTTCTGGCGCAGATATGGTCATTGGTGATTCCACGACAGGACCCAATCTGCGGCTCCTCGGCAGCAACGTCGGCAATCTGGCCTATATTCAAGTCGGTTCCAGCAGCACCGATACCAACGCCAATTTGAGCCTCAGTAGATACCAAACCACGGCGACCAACTTTAATTCGTTTAACGTATTCGCAAATACCACCACTTTCGGAGGTAATGTAGGGATAGGCACGACGGCCACGCCGCAGGCTCCCTTGGTCATCCAATTTCCGATCGGTGCCTCACAAAATTCGCTCAATGCGCTCTCCTTTGAGTCTCGAGGCTCCACTGGAATAACCGGCACCATCGATTTGGCGCTCAAGGTTCCATACGCTTACTGGGACGGGGTATTTCAGAACACCAGCCGCCCGCAACTCGATATGATCAAGGTAAAGGCGGGTAATACAGTCTTGGCCACCAACAGCGTCGATGGCGCGCCATTGGGTAACGTAGGCATCGGCACGATCACGCCTCAAGCTTCGCTACATGTCCAAGCGCCCACTTCCACCGATGGCGGCAAAGCGCTCCGGGTCGTCGACTCCGGCTTCCCCGCCACGCCCGCCAACTCCTCCTCCCCCGCGGTGGGACAGGTCCAGTTTTCGCCGGTGGCAAACAACGCGGCGGTAGTGAGCCTCGGCCGCCGTAGCGTTGGCGCGACTAGCTCCGGTATGGAATTGGCGACAGTGCTGTTTAACGGTTCTGGAACCGATGGCGCCAGCTTTCGCAAGGGGGCTGCCATCACCGCGGTTGCCAAAACCAATAATTGGGGCAATTCGAGCGCTCCCACCGACTTGGCGATTTCGGTCAACTCCGGCACCGCTCAAGTCGAGCAGATGACCGAGGTGGTGCGAATTAGCAAAGATACGGTGACAATCAACGGCGGCATGGCCGTGAATGGCTTGGTGACCCAGCTCCGTGTCGCCCGCCAAGGGGATATCGATATGGGAGAATTCACAGCGTCTCCCTCTCCTTAATTTAAGGATTTTCGTATGAATATTTTTCTAAGATCGGTTTTTTTGAGCCTAGGCTTGTTTGCTGCCGCGGCTCTCACTGCCGGTCCGGTGCCGGCGGGCAAGCCCGCCCATTATCCCGACTGGTGGTTTGAGCGAGATGTTATACCTCGGATTAACCCTACCGTTACGGATCCGACTTGGCCGGGGGACTATGCCGTGGCTGATGATTACGCGGCGGCCAACTTAGGGCAGCTAAAGAACATCTCGGCGAAGGCGTCCGAAGAGTTGTCCAGCTATTTCCCCGGTTCGGAGAAACTTGGGGCAATAAAAGTAAAAGTGGAGGGTTGGCGGTTCGGTGGGGATGACTATTCAGCGGCTAATCAAGGCCAGTTGAAGGCTGTTTCTGATCTATATTATGACCTGTTGGAGCACGAGGGGTTTTTGGGTGGGCCACTCAAGCTTGGCCAGACGAGGCCGTGGACCGAAGGGAATACCGATGACGACTCCTTTGCACTGATTAATCTAGGGCAATTAAAGTGGGTCTACAGTTTTGACCTTAGCCGTCAGTTTTTTCGCGACGAGCTCCAAGTTATAATTGATCCTATGTTGGGGGGCACGGTGGGCCTGCCCTTCAGTGCTGTCGCTCAAGTCAGCGGCACGCCGGCCTCCGTTACATACTCAGGGCAAAATCTTCCTGCGGGATTGAGCATAAACGCCGGCACGGGAGCGATAACCGGCATCCCGCAGAGAATAGGGGCCTTTCCCGTATTGATTAAGGCGAGCGCGGGTGGGCGCTCGGGCGAAAAGATCGTCACGATCACCGTTGTGGCGGGCGCACCGGTGATCACGAGTCCCCTTGCGGTTACCGCGGCGAAAGGCCGCTCTTTTCTATACATCGCACGCGCCGACTACGGCCCTGCGACCTTTACAGTTTCCTCTTTGCCTTCGGGACTAAGCTTCGACCAAACGGACGCCACGATAAGCGGCGTGTTCGATCTGGCTGGAACTTACGAGTTCACCCTCACCGCCTCCAACAGCAATGGATCGTCCGCCCGTTCGATCACGGTGACCGTGGGCAATGCCCCGCCGGTTTTGCAGCCCCCCTTCGAGGCGACGGCCATAAAGGGCGAAGCCATCAACATCGCGTTGTCGGCCACCGACTCTCCGATCTGGAACGTTCCATCAGGACTTCCGTCCGGCGTAAATTTCGACGCAGGCACAGGCCGGCTCCGTGGCTCACCGACGGAAGCAGGCACCTTTCATATTAATGTAAGTGCCAGCAATTCCGCCGGCGTCGGCGCGGGTCTTTTCGTTCTCACGGTTTCAGAACTTTCCGCCCCGTTCCTTGCAGACGCGCCGCGCCTTTACGCGACGCAGGGCCAATCTTTCACCTATCAGCAGATACCTCCACCGCCGGGAACCGCGGCCAGCTTTAGCGCCGTCGGCCTCCCATCCGGACTGACCATCAATTCAACCACTGGTCTTATCTCGGGAATCCCTGCCGTGGTGGGGGCGTCGACAGCCCGGCTGACCGCCACCAACGCAGCCGGCTCGGCCACGATAGACCTTCCATTTGTGGTGCTTTCGCCAAACCGTGGGGTGTCGACATACATTGATTTCCAAGCAGGCGCGACTCCATGGCCGTCCTACGAGTCCTATTCCGCCGGACTCATCACCAGCACCGCAACGCCTTCCTCGGACAATACCGTGATCCCGCCAAGCGCGGTCGGCGCGAGCAGCGCCTCGGAAAGCCAGCGTGTCGCCTTAGGATTTCCTCTGCGTGACCTGCCCCCCGACGCGCTGGTGTCTTCCGCGACATTGCGCATACACGGCTCGGCGAGTTCCTCCGCTTTTCAGCCTGTCACCCTTCATTCAGTTGATTCCCCCGCGATCACCGACTGGAGCGGAATTACGTGGGCATCCGGGGCCACTTGGGGCCTTTCAGACTTGGGTTCCGCCACGCCGACGAGCACCGCCGCCGGATATCTGGAATACGGAACGAACGCGACTTTGGTTGCGAAAGTCGGGTCCGCGCTCGCCGCGTCCGGCCGAACCTTGCCGCTGCTCCTTCGCTCCACTTCGGCAGAGGGGCTTCTCACCCCGGCGCGTCCAAACCAGCTCGTTTTCTCCAGCCACGACGCGTTTGATGTGACCACCCGCCCGCGCCTTCGTGTGAATTACTCCACCGGGGCGCCGCCGGTTATCTTTTCGGGTCCCGCGATCATTATCCAAGCGGGAGCAAGCGCCAATTTGCCGACTTATGCCATCCACGCGCCGGTTTCGTTCTCGGCATCCGGGTTGCCCCCCGGTCTCTCCATTTCGCCCAGCTCCGGTCTTGTATCAGGCACCCCGACCGCTCTCGGCGATTACACGGTGACCTTGCAAGCGACAAATGCCAACGGCGTTGGCACCGTTGCGCAGCTTGTGCGAGTGATCGCGCCGCCACCCGTGATCAATAGCCCCGCCACTTGGAGTTTCGCTTCCGGCTCCTCGGTCAGCTATACGATTACCGCCACAAACACGCCCACCTCGTTTAGCGCCAGCGGCCTCCCCTCCGGGCTGACCTTGGATACAAGCACCGGAGCCATCACGGGGACGGTGTCGGCCCCGGGTTCTTGGGACGTCACTCTTACGGCTGCAAACGAAGCCGGCGCCGGAACCTTGTCGCTGGCCCTCACGGTTCAAGCGATCGTGCCCATAATTACTTCATCCCTGTCGGCCAACACGCGCGTCGGGGATAGCTTTTATTATTCCATCGTAGCCACCCAGGCCCCCACAAGCTATACTGCGGCGCCGCTTCCTTCCGGACTCACGCTTTCCGGATCGACCATTTCGGGGACACCGACCAGCGAAGGCGTGTTCACCATCCCCATTGCCGCGAGCAACGGCGTCGGCTCCGCCAGCGCCAACCTTATCATTACCGTCGGTCCGGCCTTGGTTCCTCAGTTAAAGCCCTTCAGCGCCGAGTTTACGATCGGCCAGAGTGGAAGCGCCACGCTTTCCTTCGAGCCCGTAAACCCCGATTCCGTAGCTGTTTTAGGGCTACCGGCCGGTTTGTCACTCAGCGGACGCACGATCACCGGCACCCCGACAGGCCCCGGAGGCTCCTATGTCCTCACCGTGACCGCGACGCGCGCCGCCGGTGGCACGACCGTGTCCTCGTCTGGCTCCGGTAGCATTTACATCCGACCGGCAGGACCATGGATCCAAAGTTCGCCGAGTTCGCGCGAGATACTCATCAATGAGGCCGCCAGTGTATTTTCGACGATTTACTTGGCGACGGGAACCACATCGATCTCACTTACCGGGCTTCCCGCCGGTCTTACGTTTGCCTTCACCGCCGGCCAGACCTATGGGCGTATTCAAGGGATCTGTTACCTACCTGGCACTTATTCCCTGACCGCCACGGTTGGCGACGGAACGACAACCAATACGGTTCCCATCACGCTCACGGTTAGAGCCTTGCCTGTGTTTTGGGCCGATCTTGAACCCTCCGCAACGGTGGGACGGCCCTTCGGTTGGACCTTCGCCACGGCGCCCACTGCGGATGCGCTGGAATTGGCGGTCGGGCCGCTACCTGCGGGCTGGACTTTTGATTCGACCAAGAGATCGCTGATCGGAATCCCCGCGCACACCGGCCTGATCACTATTCCCATCAGCGCCAAAAGCCAAGTCGGCACACGCTCCGGCTCCCTGCGTGTCCACGTCGAGCCGGAGCCCTCTAATCTGTGGGCGGAGTTCCAAAGCGGCGTTTCCCCCTCGGCCGATTACGAAGCGCCACAGGTTGGCATCCGCTTCAATACAGCCGCGCCGGAGACGGCGAGCGAAAGCCTGTCCGATGAATCGCAATATGTAGTCGGTCGCATGTCCGCCACGGAAGTGCGGCGCATTCTGCTCAGCTTTGACCTTTCCTCGCTGCCGGACGATATCGAAGTGACCGCCGCCGAACTCTATCTCCATCCCGAGGCGTGGGAGGGTGATTTCTCTTCCTCGGAATTGGGCGTATATGCGGCGTCTGCCGCTTTGGATTCCGTGCCTCGCGATTGGGCGAACGCGAACGGCTATCGCTCCGCTCCTTTGGCAAGCCGGGTGATTTCGACATCGTTGCTCACCGAACCGGTGCGTTTCCTCTCCGCCGGCACGGCCATGACAGTGGCGGCGCAGGCGGCCGCGCTGGATGGAGGGCCCTTGGATCTTGTAATCGCCGCGCCTGCATTGGAGTCCGCGACTTCGGTCGGTGTCTTTGGCTTGGCCGGAACCGCCTCGCCCGCGGCTTCAGCACCGCGCTTGCGTTTGGCCTACCGGCTCCTCGAACCGACCGAGCCGCCCGTCATTCTTCCTCCTTTGTCGGTCGAGGCGTCCGCGGGACAATCATTTGCCTACCAGATCGCCGCCACCCACCGGCCCACCGCCTACTCCGCCACGGGCCTTCCCGCGGGCCTGTCCGTGAACACCGCCACCGGAGCGATTTCCGGCACACCTGCCGCGGCGGGAGAATACCGGGTGCAATTGACGGCATCCAACGCCATCGGCACGGCGACAGCCGAGTTGCTTCTGCGCGTTCAGGCCAACGTGGCCGGCGCCACCTTGGAGATCGTCTCCGGAAACGCACAGACCGGGCTCATCGGCGAATTGTTACCGAGCCCGGTGGTGGTTCGTGTGCGCAAGGCGGGAGCGCCGATGGCGGGAGCCTTGGTTGTTTTCGATATACCGTCAGCCGAGCAATTGCTTCGCGACTCCTCGGGCGGCACGGCCGTCTATCGCCAGTCTGTCGGCGTGCTGACCGATGCCCAAGGACTAGCGGCCGCGACACTTCGCCTGCCCTTCAGTCCCGGGCGCGTCGAGTTCCAAGCGCGCATCCTTGGTGGCTCAACGCTTGATCTATACGCTAATGGCACGACGCAGGTGGCGGGGCCCGGTCAGTCAAACTCGATATTACTGCGTCTTGTGGGATCGGACGGCTACATGGCCGAAGCTATTGATGCTTGGGGCGTGCCGCAGGTCGGACGGAATCTGACCGCGACACTCGTCAGCGGCAGTGGCTCCATCACGCCAAGCTCCGGAACCACGGACGCGCGGGGACGAATGACCTTCTCTGCATCGTCGGGAGGCTCTCCGGGGGCCATCAGTGTCTTTCAACTGACGGACACACTCTCTGGGGCGCGCTTGCGCTTTAGCGTGATAACACCTTCGGCCATTGGTGCCGCAGACGCCGGCGGCGTCCGGACCACGAATCTCGACGCACCTATCCCCCTGCCCTTTTTTTTAATATCCATTTCAGCTTCACCTGCCATCGCAACTTCGGCACCGCTTACATATGATCGAGTGCGCGCGGAGATCAAATTGTCGGGTGGGACGACTGCGGTCCAAGCCGACAGTTTTATAGTCGAACGGCGGCACACCGGTGAAATATGGAGCGAAGTTGGCCGCGCCGGTGCCACTCCGTTCGGGCAGACCTTGCTAACCGACTCAGGTTTGGTTGCCGGGCGCACCTATGAGTATCGCGCATGGGGCCTTAAGGATGGGAGAAAAACACCCCCGGCTTATGCCTATTACACCACGCCGCTAGTCGATAAGATGGAGTATGCCTATAGCACCTCCCATGGCAGCAAGGGACAGAGCAGATTCGCCGATCAGTCTTACTCCGGCTACTACTACGGCTACTATGGTAGCTACTACGGCTACTATGGCTATGGCTACGGCTACTATGGCTACGGCTACTATGGCCGCCGCGCTTACTACCAGTCAGACGCGAACTATGTGTCCGATTTGCAAGACGCCCCATATGGAGTGATTCGGGAATTGAGCGACGACGGCACTCTTTACTCCGGACCATACCGACATGCCGCAGGGTTCCGACAAATACCAATGGAAGGCAGCCCGCCTCGTTTTTATCGCATGCTGCATACCAGCGGCACATTGAACAGGCCATACCAACAAGATAGCTGGAGCACGGCCTTTTCGCTTCGGCCGACTCCTGGAATCCGAACATTTCCGGCCGGCTCAATAGGAATGCTGGGCTTTACCGCAACCGCCAGCGGCTCTTGCTCTACCGATTTCACATATCCGTATGGAGGGTATGCCATTCGCTCCATCCTCAGTCCATCCGGAAAATGGTATGGGACCAAGTCCAGCACATCTGGCACCTATCCATACAACAACTACTATGCCTATCACCCCTTGCCTGAAGTCTCCAATGCTCAAGCCGCAAGCGCGGATACTAGAGATGCCGGTTACGGATACTCGGGACGTGGGCTGGTCCGTCTATCTGATGAATATACAACCGGCCAACTCGTAACCGATCTTGAATCCGCCCTACCGCCATACTCACCGTGGCGAGACACCGAGTTCAATTTTGATGATATCGCCGCTGCTTCAGCAGGGCAGGCTACCCTTACCCCGAATTCTAGTTTGAGGATCCCGTTTGTCGGCTTTCCCAATTACCTGTCAGGCACCGCGTCATTTTGGGGGGGGCAAACTCCCTACGAATATATTCTCTCCAGATTTGAAGGACTCCCTTACCCGGATACATTCTCCGGAGCGAAGGCAGGCAATATCAACTCAATCCCGGCGGCAAGGGGCGCGGTCGCTATTAGACACATTAGCCGGGACGAATGTAATTATCTTTTGCGCGTCCTGAAATATCGTCTGCGGTTTCAATCAACGGTCCCGTCCGACTACAAATGGCATGAAGTATTTTACCCATTGGCGATGTGGGACGATGCCAAATATCCTAACGCTTACGCCGCGCGGAATCTGATTGCCATCCATGCCACCCGAAGCTTCAAAACCACGTCGCAACCTGGCGCATCCCCGGTTTATGAAATAGACCCGCGACAGAGGGGGACACCCGGCCTTTATTATGTCGTCCCGGCCAGCAAGCTGAAGGTTTTCCCCTCCCTTTTCTCCTACCTAAATCAGAGCACCCCAGCAAGCGCCGAAGCCAAGGAAGCTGGAGTTGCCACCACCAGCGCGCTGACGAACGCCGCTTACTTCGGGCTTTCATCGACAATTATCCCCGGAAGCACAATTTCGTTCTCTTGGACGAATTCAGACTCCTTTAAGGTTTTCGTCTACACCACCAACTCAAGCACGCCGCTCGAACTGGCCTCCGGGGCCTCGTTTACCGATGAACAATACGGCCAGCAGAAATTGTATCGTTTTGCTGTGGTGGCCCGTCCCAACGCTCGTCCAGGTGCTAGCACGACAGTCACCATGACAGTCTCCCACAGAGGCGCCGTCATTGACCGCAGCACCGCCAAATTTATATACCCGGACAACCGCGATTTTTCCTTCCCTGTCGACGAGGCCTCGGGCTCCCGCTATCGTAAAATCGCGCTGAATGGCATACCCCTGTCCGACGGAAAGCCGCAGCAGTCAGCGGAGTCGGACCAAGAGCCCGAAGAAACCTATTTCGACGCGCTTTCGCTTGGGCTCCGGCACTCCACGACCGACGTGTATTTGCCGGTGCCAGGCAGCGATCTAGCCCTCTCCGCCCGCCGCGACCTGAGCCCGGAGATCTGGACCGAACGCTCGGGCCTGCGCCCGCAAGAAGACCCCACCAAAGCCTTCGGGATCTCCTGGACCACCAATTTGGTCCCGTCCGTGCGCATCTCGGAGCCGGTAAGCAATACCCAGCCATCGGAGCCCGCCAAAGCCTTCGTCACCGATGAGTCGGGCGGAGTGCATAGCTTCTACATCACTTACGACAACTACACCACGCGCGGCGTCCTCACCTTCGTGCCGATGCCCACGGCTCGCAATCAGCAGCCGCCGACAGAAGTATCTTTGGCCTTGGATCGGTCAACCAAACCGGCCACGCTGGTTTTCAAGCGCAAATTCGGCACCACGATTCGGTATGAACTGAGCTCGCTTGAACTCATCACTCCGGACGACCGTATCGACGGTTCGACAACCGGACGCAAAGAAAGCTTTGCCCGGGCGCGCACCGTCCAGGACCGCCTCGGCCACATCATCGACTACGCCTACGAGTCGCCGAACAATCTGGTGCCGTCTACAATTTCGGTTCGGGGGCAACCGGGGCGCCGGCTGTCGATTCGTCAGAACGAACAGGGATTGATCACCTCCGTGTGGGATGCCTTGGGCCGCGAAACCCGATACCGCTACGAGGCGAGGGACTACACTTCACGCGCGAATGTGGGCGATGTCTGGACCCTGACGGAGGTCGAGGCGCCCGATGGCGGCATCACCCGTTACAGCTACGAGATCGTCCAAGAGACCGATCTCACGCCGATGCCGCCCGAGACGCCGGTCACGCCCATCTGGCACTGCGAGGTCGCCTCGATCACCGATCCGCGCGGCAACACCCATAGCTTCGAATACGCCCTCGACCACACCAAGCGGGCCTACAAGGACGACCGCGAAGGCGGTTACCCGGGCGCCACGGGATACTACACCCAGACCGGGCTTCCTCGTCAGCTGGCTCGCGTCGGCCTGCCCTCCGGAGCCGCTTGCGCTATCCGGAACGAATCGCAGGTCTGGATGGCGAAGAACGAGACCACGGGGGAGCTGGAGGCCCAGGGGCTGCGCCGCCATCGGATCACCGATACCACAGGGTTTGCCCGCACCTACACGTTTGGCGACGCCGAGGTGATCCCGGTCCCGCAGATCCGTATAACGTATCCCGATACGAAAAATTTCCGCGATCCGGTGCTCCTCGTTTACAAGACGATGGAGATCGAGCACGGCAAACACGGCAAGGAGCTCTTCGAATTCTGGCCCGACGCCGGCATGGCGCTGGTCAAAACCACCGATTTCAGCGGCAAGGTCACCCAGTTCAAATACACCGACGAGTGGGAGGGCTCCGCCACCACCACCTTCCGCTCCGCGCTGAAGGACGGGGCCACCGCCTTCCGCTACCATGGCGACGTCAACAAACAGATCGACGCCCGTAACAAGGAAAAGATCTTCACCTACACCCCGGGCACACGCCTCCTGAAGACGATCATCGACGAGGAGGGCCGTTATACCGAATACACGTTCGATAACCTCGGCCGACGCACCCACGAGCACGTTTACTCGAGCTCCGCCAAAACCACCCTCGTTCGCCACGTCGAGTCCGTCTACGGCGACAGCAAGTTCCCGGGCTTCGTCACGCGCTCCATCGTGCATCCGACCGGCAACGCCTCCGATCCCGCCTGGGCCGCCGGCCTCCAGCTGATCACGGACTATAAGCCCGACTCCGCCGGCAACATCGCCGAACAAATCGTCGATCCCAGCGGACTGCGTTTGGTCACCCGCCATACCTACGACGCCAACGGCAACCGACGCTCGACCACCGACCCCCGCGGCAACACCACGCGCTTCGGCTACGACACCCGCAACCGCCTGCAATCGGTGACCCATCCGGACGGAACCGGGCGCCAGATCCTCTACGATCTTCGAGGCAACAAGGTCCTCGAATCCGACGAAAACGGCCAGGCCACCGGTTTCGTATACGATTTCCTGAATCGCCTCGTGACGCAGGTTCGCGACATGAACGGGAACTTGGCGTTCACCGCCGCCAGCCAGTCTCTCTCGGGTGTGGACGAGAACGGCGACCTTTTCACCCACTACGCCTACAATGCGGCCAACGCCCGCACCAAGGTCACCGATCCACGCGGCTTCTCCACCAGTTTCGCCTACGACGACCTGCAACGCCTCGCGAGCACCACCGACGCCAAGGGCGGCGTGACGCGCTACGAATACGAGAAATCCAAGAATCCCGGCGCAGGCGTCTTCGCCTCGTCCGGATTCAAACCCACACGCACCACCGACCCGCGCGGCTACGTGACCAGCGTCACCTACGACGAGCTCTACCGCCCGGTCCTGACCAGCGTCCAATATTCGCTCAGCCCCTCGGCCTCGGCGAGCACCAGCACCGAGTATGACGACGTCGGCAACCCCACCGCGGTCGTCGACCCGCTCGGCAAACGTGTCGAGACCGACTACGACGAGCTCAACCGCCCCACCGTGGTCCGCTACCCGACCGGCTACGGCTTCTCGCAGACTTTCTACACCTCCCAAGGCTTCGTGTGGAAAACCCGCGATCCGGAAGGCCGCGAAACCACCAGCGACTACGATGCCGCCGGCCGCGTGACCTTCGTCCGCAGCCCGCTCGTCGATCGCGGCGACGGGGCTCAGGCTTCCGCCGTCACCCAGACCATCTACGATGGCGCCGGCAACGCGGTCGCGGTCATCGACCCTCGCGGCAAACGCACCGACTACGCCTACGATCCGCGCAACCGGCGCATCATGGAGCTGCGGCCCGCCGTCTACGATTACCTTTCGAACGCCACCAAGCGGCCGGTCCTGAGCTTTGCCTACGACGGGGTGGGACGCGTGACTCTCGCGACCGACCCCAAGGGCTCCGCCACCCATACCCTTTACGACGCCGCCGGCCGCGCCACCCACGTCGTGTCCGCCGCCGCGCCGATGATGCTGGCCAACGGCTCCACCTCGACGCTCCACACCGTCACCCGCACGGTTTACGATGCGGGTGGCTTGCCCCTCTCCGCCCATCGGGGCGGCCTCGCCTCGCCCGCCACGCTTCTCGCCGCCGCCGATCCCCACGCCGTCGCCTTGGTCGAGACGACGCGCGTCGCGCTCAACACCTACGATTCGCTCGGCCGTTTGCTCACCACCCAGGACGCCCTGGGCCTGGTCGTGACCAACGAATACGACGCCGTGGGCAATCGCACCGCGGTCACCGACGCGAAGCAGCAGCGCACCCGTTTCTCCTACGACGGACTCAACCGCCTCGTCTCCACCACCGACCCCGCCAACCGCGCCGTCACCCTTGAATACAACGGGGTCAACAAAACCGCTCGCGTGGATTCGGCGTCCCGCCGCACCGAGTATCGCTACGACGATCGCCACCGCCTGAAGCAGACGCTCTACATCGGTCGCTCGCAGGATGACCGCGCCTACGATTACGACCGCGTCGGCAATCTGAAGTCCGTCGTCGAGACGGGCAAGGTTGGCAAAGCTGATGTCGCCTACACCTACGACGCGCTTAACCGCGTCGAGACCGAACGCTCGGGAGGCATACTCCACCGCTACCGCTACGACCTTGCCGGCAACCGGCTGCGCGTCGTCTACGACGATGGCGGCGCCGCCCCACGCACATTGGATAGCACCTACGACGACCTGAATCGTCTTCGCACCATGACGGAGGGTGGTCGCGTCACCACGACCGATTACGACCTGAACGGCAACGTCGCCCGTCTCACTCAGCCGAACAACGACGTTCGCCTGCGGACCTACGACGCGCTCAACCGCACCGAGGACATCCTCACCCGCACCGGTGGCGTCACCCAGCTCTCGAAATACACCCAGTCCTACGACCTGGCCGGCAACGTGCGCCGCGTCGTCGAGACCTACAACGCCGGAGCCCTTTCCGGACGCACGATCATCAACGGTTACGACGCCATCAACCGTCTGCTCACCGAAGCCATCACCACCGGGGCGAGCACCGTCACCACCACCTACACCTATGACGACGCGCATAACCGCACCGGTCGCACGATATCGGGCGGCCCTTCGGCGGGTTCGGTCACCTATGGTTACAACAACCTGAACCAGCTGGTCTCCGCGACCACGGGCGAGACCTATGGCTACGACTTGAACGGCAACCGCACCAGCCTGACCAAAGCCGGCCAGACCGACATCTACGTCTACGACTACGAGAACCGTCTGGTGCAGCTGCAAAAGAACGTGCCAGGAGCGGATGTCGTCACCGGCGCCTACGCCTACGTTTATGACTACCGCACGCGTCGCGTGGAGCGCAGCGAAGTTGGCGTTGCCACCAAGATCGTGTTCAGCGGCGGCACCAGTGTGCGCGAATACACCGTGCCGCCCCCCTCCGGACCTCCCGTGGTGGAATATGTGCGCGGCTCCGACTACGGCGGCGGAGTCGGCGGCATCGTCTACACCCTGCGCGGAGGCACGCCCAGCTTCACTCACTACAATGCGCGTGGCGACGTCGTCGCCAAAGTCGACGCCTTGGGCGCGCTGACCTGGCAGGCGGCTTATGAAGCCTTCGGCAAGCGCACCCAAGAGAGCGGTTCGACCGCAGATCGCCAGAAGGCGAACACCAAGGACGAGGACCCGACCGGCCTGCTAAACGAGGGCTTCCGCTATCGCGACTTGGCCACCGGCACCTTCATCACCCGCGACCCCTTGGGCTTCGTCGACGGTCCCAACATGTATGCCTACGTGGTGCAGAATCCGTGGTCAAAGTTCGATCCGGAGGGGTTGGCAATTGAAGACATCACTAAACGTCGCGACGAGCTGGAAGAAGAGGTCGGGGGGCCAGATGAAGCCACAATACGTGGGCGTAAAGCCGCCAGAGAGGCGTTTGATAATGGAGTCGCAATTGCCGACACGGCGCTCGGATTCTCCCCGATGGGCCCAGTCATGGCCGCCAATGAAGTTGTGAGCGGAGAAGATCTTGGAGGGAACAAGCTCAGCTGGTGGCAACGGGGCCTATCCTTCGTCGGATTGATACCAGGAGGAAAAATAGCCAGCAAAGCAGACGACGTAGGCGAGACCGCCGCGAAGATTGCTTTCAAGAATGCCGAAGACGTGGGAATCGGCCATGGGGGAGGAATTATTCCTAGAAACACTCAACTGCCACTTTTAAATCAGGGAGCCAAACCTACGTGCGGCGCCAACGCTACGGGAATGGTCCTAGACACCGTGGCTGCGACCAGAAACACTACCGTCCTTGGCGGATTGACAGGCACTGCCACTCGTGTAGTGAAGTTAACTGAGCTTGCTACGACATTAAACGCCAACGGCGTAAAGGCTGCATATACGCGTGGAATAAACATTGATAAACTTGCCGCTGCAACTGCCGGAAAAAATCCTGCCATAGTCGCCATAAGAACGGCCGGCGGCATCGGCCATGCAGTGGTCGTGGATGGCATAACAATTCGTAACGGACACAAGGTAGTTGCTATTCGCGATCCTCATGGGGCCGCATATTTTCAAACGGTATCCGAATTCGAAAAAATATGGATTGGTGGACAAAGCATCCTATTAAAATGACCATTGGAACACTGCCTCTTCCATTGCCGACTGAACCAGTGGCGTTGAAGACTAAACTATTCGTCGATTCCCAAGACGCATGTTGGCTATCTGACGATCCAAATGGAGAGACGCCACGAGTTCGACTTCCGAAAAATTTCTGGAAGTCCATTGAAGACAAGCTCACCTGCTGCTTCGGGCGGAATCTCGTCTACGCCAACGACGTGCGCGTAATTGCTATTATAAAAAGTGGGCAAAATGGCCAATATATAGACGAAATCCTCCATATTGAGGTGGAGGAGCCATAATTCATCGAGAGCAGAATAGGGGACGGAATTAGGGACGGGTTAAATACGATTGAATATAACGTGCGTTTTCTCCTCATTTTCCGCAACTTCGACCGTTTTCCGTCGCTTCTCCGCTCCCGTTCCTTTTCTCCGTCTTCCGCCTCCCACCCCATGCGCTGCGCTCGCATCAATCCGCAGAACGCGACTCCGTCTACCACGTCATGACTCGCACGGTGAACGGCGCCTTCCTTCTCGACGACCTCGCCAAAGAAACCCTCCGCAAGCAACTCTGGCAGGTCGCCGACTACTGCGGCGTTCAGGTTCTCACCTACGCCCTAATGTCGAATCACTTTCACGTCCTCCTTCGCGTGCCCAAGAGCCAAGCCGACGGGGTTAGGTAACATGAGTGGCAGCTAAGGATGGAAGCCGTCCCGACAGGCGAGGCGTGGTATCCTTGGCGCCGCCATGAACTACACCGGGATCGATTATCATAAACGGTATTCGGTGGCCTGCACGCTCGACGGGCAGGGCCGCCTTGTGAAGCAAGCCCGCATCGACCACAACGCACCCGAAGCCTTCGCAGCCTACTTCGAAGCGTTGGAGGGTCCCAGCGAGACAGTGATCGAGGCGTGTTGGAACTGGGCCACGCTCTACGACCTGCTGGAGGACACGCCCAATGTCGCCAAGGTCGTCCTCTCCAACCCG
>CBIHRE010000042.1:0-16110 GCA_966212385.1 uncultured Akkermansia sp.
TGCGGCGGGCGTGGAGCTCGGCCGCGGCCTGGCGGAACGCGGCTGGGGGCTCGTTTATGGCGGCGGGCAGGCCGGCGTGATGGGCTCGGTGGCGCTCACGGCCAAGGCGGCGGGCGGGCGCGTGATCGGCGTGATCCCGGATTTCATGGTCGAGCGTGAGCTGGCCTATCGGGATGCCGACGAGTTGATCGTCGTGAATTCGATGCGCGAGCGGAGGCGGATCATGGAAGAGCGCTCGGCGGTCTTCGTGGTGCTGCCGGGCGGTTTCGGCACTCTGGAGGAGTTGATCGAGATTCTGGTGGGGCGGATGCTCAACCGGCATGACAAGCCGCTGATCTTCGTCAACCAGGACGGTTTCTACGACGAGTTGATCGCGTTCTTCGACAAGCTGGTGCGCGAGCGTTTTAAGAAGTCGTGGCGCGATCTGGTGCAGGTGGTCCCGGATGTGGCGGGGCTGTGGCCGGTGCTGGCGCGCGAGACGGACAGCGGCACGCGCACGCCTTGGTCTGTGGACCCGCTATGGCGGTGAGGCGAGTCGGGCGGGCAAGGCGGCGACGGAGCGCCGCCCTCCAATCCTCTATGGCGTGATTCCGAGGGAGGCCGCTTCGCGTTGAAAGCGGGCGATGCCGCGGGCGGCGTCGGCGTTTTCGACCGAGACCAGACGCCAGTCCCAGGGTTTCCACGAGGCGCGGCGCCAACGAAACTCGGTGGGCGTTTGGCTGGCTTGCGAGGCTTGGATGGCGGCGGTGGCGAGGGGCGAACCTTGGCCGTCGAGACGGATCAAGGCTCGGGTGATGGCGGCCTTGTTGTTGGCATCCATCACCAGCTCGGGCTGTTCGCGGCGGATGGTGCAGATGACGAATTGTTCGCGGACGGTGGTGGCGAGCCGAAGCGCGCCGTCACGGTCGAGGCCGAAGCCGTCCCGGTAGTTGGGCGCCAAATACGAGGCGAGGGTCGTCTGGTCCTTGTTCTCGATGGCTGCGATCAGGTGCTTCCACGAGCGTTCCACGCCGCGGGTCGGGCTCAGCCAAGGGAGGCCGATGAGGAGCGCGACGAGCAGAAGCGCGCCGAGGGCGATGAGGATGACGCGGCGGGACGGGAGGGTCATGGCGGAGAAGCGCGCGGCGAGCGGCCGGGCGGATTAGCCCTTGGGGGCGGCCTTGACCTCGATGACGTCGTGCGGGGCGGCTTCCTTCTGGCCGGCGGGGGAGACGCGGATGTAGCGGGCCTTGTTGCGCAGGGTCGGCAGATCGCCCGCGCCGAGGTAGCCCATGCCGCTTTGGAGGCCGCCGACGAGGTTGCCGAGCACGTCGTCGACGTTGCCCGAGACTTCCTTGAGGGCCTCGATGCCTTCGGCGGTGAGCTTGCGGGTTTTGTCGGTCTTGTCGTGGCCGTAGCGGGCGGCGGAGCCGGCCTGCATGGCGGCGAGGGAGCCCATGCCGCGATATTGTTTATAGAGCTTGCCGTTGATCTCCATGATCTCGCCGGGGGCTTCTTTGCAGCCGGCGAGGAGGCCGCCGAGGATGACGGCGTCGGCGAGGGTGAGGGCCTTGACGATGTCGCCGGACTTGGTGATGCCGCCGTCGGCGAGGATCTTGACGCCCTTCTTCTGTGCGGCGCGGGAGGCGACGTAGAGGGCGGTGAGCTGGGGGATCCCGACGCCGGCGACGATGCGCGTGGTGCAGATGGAGCCGGGGCCCTGGCCGACCTTGATGACGTTGGCGCCGCAATCGGCGAGGAACTCCACGCCGCCGCCGGAAGTGACGTTGCCGGCGATGATGGTGAGCTTGGGGAAGGCGGCGCGGATCATTTTGACCATGTCGCCGACGCCGGCGGTGTGGCCGTGGGCGGTGGAGATGGCGACGGCGTCGATGTGCTCGTCCACGAGGTGGCCGACGTGGGTGATGATTTTCTCGCGGTCGAGTTGACCGTCGGGGAGGCGGACGGGGGCGATGGCGGCACCGGCGACGAGGCGGAAATCGGCGTCGCGGGCGGGCTTCCGGCGGGACTTCGAATCGGTGATGATGCGATCGATGTCGGAGAAGGTGACGAGGCCGCGGAGGTGGTCGGCGTCGTCGACGACGAGCATCTTGTGGATGCCGATGTTCTCGGTGAAGAAGGCGTCGGCGGCCTTGATGGGGTCGGGCTTGAGCTGACGCTGGTTGACGGTGAGCAGGTCGGCGCGGGGCGTCATGCACTGGGCTACGCTACGGGCCTTGTAACGCTCGCGGACGGCGGAGCCAGGGAGGAGGCCGACGAGTTTGCCGGAGGCGTCGAGGACGGGGAAGGTGCGGAAGCCGTATTTCTTGAGCTCCACGAGGGCGAGGATGTCGCCGATGAGCTGGTCAGGGGTGACGGTGATGGGGTCTTGGATGAGGCCGTGGACGTGGCGTTTTACGCGGGCGAGTTCCTTCACCTGCTCCTTGGCGGGCATGTTGTAGTGGAGGAGGCCGAGGCCGCCGTTGAGGGCCATGGAGATGGCCATGCGCGACTCGGTGACGGTGTCCATGTCGGAGGACACGATCGGGATGGAGAGCTGGAGGGCCTCGGAGAGGGCGGTGCCGGTGTCGGCGTCCTTGGGGAGGATGTCCGAGTAGAGGGTCGCGAGGGAGACGTCGTCGAAGGTGAGGGCGACGGGGAGGTTCGCGGGGAAGAATTTCTCGGCCGGGAGGTAGAAATCGGCGTCGGCGGCGGACGCGCTGGCGGAGGAGGCGGACGTGGCAACTTCTTTCATGAGTTGCCGGGGAATGAGTAGGCGCTTGGGGGCCCCGCGCAAATGATTTCTCGGATTACGGAACGGGCGCGGGTGTGTGGCTATCCGGGCAGGTCCATGTTTGAAAAGGAGTTGCGGGCGGGGTGCGGAAGCGGAGTGATGACGAGATGAGCTTGGCGCGAATTGTGGGGTTCTTGCAGGAGATCGGAATCGCGGTGCGTCGCGCCGAGTTGAAGGGCGAGACGTTTTTACCGGGCGTGCTGGTGGAGGCGGGTGGCTTGGTGATCGATGAGGCACGGCTCGCGCATCCGGGAGATTTGCTGCACGAAGCGGGGCATCTGGCGGTGCTGACCGCGGCTGAGCGGGCGAATGCGGGAGCCGATCTGCAATCTGGGCCGGGGGAGGAAATGGCGGCGATCGCTTGGTCGTATGCGGCGTGCGTCCACCTTGGTTTGGACGCGGCGGTGGTGTTTCACGACGACGGCTACAAGGGCGAGGGGGCGGCGCTGCGGGAAAATTTCTCCGCGGGGCGCTATATCGGCGTGCCCTTGTTGCAGTGGTATGGGCTCACGCGAGAACGGGCGAGCGCCGTGGGCGCGGGGACGGCGGCGTGCAAGGGCGGCGAGGCGGCGGAGGCGGTGTATCCGCGGATGGGGCGGTGGTTGAGGGAGTGACGCGGTGCGGTTGTCTTCACGCACCACTGCGGATAACGGGGAAACTACGAATGGCGCGAAGCTGGACGACGCGCTGGTATGGCCGACGTGGCTCCTGCTGGAACTCACCAGGGACGCGTGGTTTTCACGGACGGGATTTGGGGCTGGTTTTGACGCCGTTGGTGAGGAGCGTGTCGGCGACGCTGAGTTCGCCGATGATTTTGCCCTTCAGCTCTTGGGCGCCGTCGTCGAAACGATCCTTGATGCGTAGCTTCAACGCGAGGAGCAGGCTCTTTCGCTGCGTGAGATTTTCCGTTTTTTGAGCGGCTTCGAAATCCCGAAGAACGGCGGCGTTGAACTCGGCCAACTCTTTGGCTTTTTCGGCGGCTTCTTTTGCGACGCGCTTACGTTCCAGGATAGGGTCCATGCGGAGATCGCGGAGGCGTTTGGCTTCGGTTTCGTGGCCGGCCATGCGTTGGGCGAATTCGAAAATTTCCCAGGCACGTTCGTTGTAGCTGGGTTGAGTGGGCGATGTGTCGCCTAAGAGAGACAGGGACTGCTGCGCATACGGAGACGGTTCGGGTGTTGGCTCGCCGGTCGGAGAAAGGCGAAAGTCTTGAATCTCTTGCGGAGCATAAGCGTCGCCCCCTGACTGCCTTTTAAGAAGAACAAGATAGGTGCCTCGAATACGGAAGGGGACGTCGAAGTAGCAGCCGAGAAAACGACCTCCTTCGACTCGAATGTCGCCCTTGAGGTCGCCTTTCCAGCAACGTTCCACCCGGAGCGTGGACTTGTAGCGAATCGTATCGCCTACGGACGCATCTACTTCGATCCGGACCGCAGTGCCGTAGACGATAGCGTCGGCGGTTTCCCAAATTTGCGGCAGGCTGGGCGGCGGACCTTGCGTCGTTTCCGGCGCTCGCATCTCGGCATGCAGCGTGCCGAAAAGGATAGTGAAAAAGAGATGGAATAATCTAGAACGCATTGGCGAGGCGTGTGCTGTGGCCACCTACTTCCGCGTCCACGCGCGGAGGGTTTTCAGGAGGAAGAGCTCGAGGGCGGAGGCGTCGCTGAAATTCACGCGGAGGAGGTCGGCGGCGTGTTCGAGATTTTTCACCGTCTCGGCGAAGGCGCGGGCGCCGATGGCGGCTTCGGGGGTGACCAATATCTCGCGGGCGAAGGTGCTGGTGGCGCGTTCTAGATCGGCGAAGAGGCGGTCGCGGAGGCCCTTGCTCAGGCCGGTTTCGATCGCGTCCTGTTCCTCGTCGGTGAGCGTCTCCGGGAGCGTTTTCTTTTGCTCGGCCCAGAGCGTGTCGGTCGCGGTTTCGAGGAGGACGCCGAAACGAGCCACGAGGCCGTAGAGGCGGAACATCGCGTCGGCGGGGGCGGTTTTGGCGGCGCCGCCATGGAGGAGGCCGAGCCAGGCGCGGTAGTCCTCTAGCCAAGCGGGCCAACCATCGACAGGCGTGGTGGCGCCGGGGGCGGAGAAGCGGAAGAGCTGGCAACGGCTGCGGATCGTGGGGAGCAGAGCGTGCGGGCGCGTGGTGAGGAGGAGGAGCGTGGTGTGCGCGGGCGGCTCCTCGAGGGTTTTGAGGAAGATGTTGGCTGCGGCGACGTTCATGCGGTCGCACTCGTGGATGATGCCGACCTTGTGGCCGCCGGCGGAGGACGAGACCTGGACTTTGCCGATGAGCTCGCGCGTGGCCTCGGCGCCGATCTGGCGCATCTTGCCGGCGGGGCGTAGGTGAAAACAGTCGGGGTGCGAGCCGTCGGCGACGGGGCGACGGCGCTCGGGTGCGGTGGAGGGCGGGTTAAGCAGGCGGTCGGCGAGGGCGAGGGCGGCGCCGCGGAGGAGTTCGATGTCGTCGCCGGTGATGAGGAGGCTGTGCGAAAGGCGGGCGCGGGCGAGAGCCTGCTCGATGACGGCGACGGCGGGCGTGCCGGCGAGGGCGTCGGGCCAGGGCGAAGGAGCGAGGAGCATGGAGCAGGGAGCGAGGAGCTCGGACAGGTCGGAGAGAAGGCGAAGCGGCTGAGCGGGGTTCAGGGGGTTGGCTCCTTGCTCCACGCTCCCTGCTCCTCGCTCTTACTGGGCGATGAGTTTTTGGACGGCGGCCCAGACCTTTTTTTCCACGGTGGCCTCGGCCTGGGTGCCGTCGACGACGACGAAGCGCTCGGGCATGCTTTTGGCGAGGAGGAGGTAGCCTTCGCGGACTTTGCCAAAGAATTCGGCGTTTTCGCGTTCCATACGATCGGGGAGATCCGAAGCGCGGAGGCGGATGCGCTCGAGGCTGACCTCGGTGGGAACGTCGAGCACGATGGTGAGATCGGGCATCACGGTGCCGACGGCGAAGCGGTTGATCTGCTGGACCGGATCGGAGCCGAGGTTTCGGGCGATGCCTTGGTAAACGGTGGAGCTGTCGAGGAAGCGGTCGGAAAGGACGACGCGGCCGGCGAGGAGGGCGGGGGCGATGACCTCGCGCACGAGCTGCGCGCGGGCGGCGGCGAAGAGGAAGACCTCCGTCTCGGGGCACATCTCGTCGCCCTTGGAATTGTGGACGATGATGTTGCGGATCTGTTCGCCGATCTCGGTGCCGCCGGGCTCGCGGGTGGTGAGCACCTCGCGGCCGAGGAGCTGGAGGTGCTTCGCGAGGAGGGCGATCTGGGTCGATTTGCCGCTGCCTTCGGAGCCTTCGAAGGAGATGAGTTTACCGGCGTTTTTTTGTTTCTGAGGCATGGGCGGAGGCTAGGCGGCGGGGGTGGGTTTGGCCACAAAAAGTGCTCGATGCGAATAGCGGAAGCGCCCGCGAGCGGGCGGCCTACGGGATTATTTCGCCCAAGTGTCCTTGAGCGTGATGGTGCGATTGAAAACGGGTTTCCCCGCCGTCGAGTCCTTGGCGTCGGGCGTGAAATAGCCGAGTCGCTCGAATTGGAAGCTCTGGCCGGGCGCGGCGGAGGCGAGGGCGGGCTCGAGTTTGGCGGAGACCAGTTCGAGCGAGTTCGGGTTGATAACCTTGTGGATGTCGTCGGCCGCGGCGGGCTCGGGGACGGTGAAGAGGCGGTCGTAGAGGCGCACCTCGGCGTCGATGGCGCGCGTGGCGGAAACCCAGTGGATGGTGCCTTTGACCTTGCGATCGGCGCCGGGGAGTCCGGTGCGCGTGTCGCGGTCGAAGGTGCAGCGGATCTCGGAGATGGCGCCCGAGCCGTCCTTCACGATCTCGTCGCACTTGATGATGCCGGCGTATTTGAGGCGGACCTCGCCGCCGGGTTTGAGGCGGAAATATTTGGGCGGCGGCACCTCGGCGAAGTCCTCGGATTCGATGTAGACCTCGCGGGTGAGGGCGAGGGTGCGGGAGCCGGCGGCGGGATCGGAGGGAAGATTGCCGGCGGAACACTCGACGACTTCGTCGGAGGCCAGGTTGGTCAGGACGATCTTGAGCGGGCGCAGGACGGCGAAGCGGCGGTGGGCGGCGGCGTTGAGCTCGTCGCGCACGGCGTTTTCGTAGACGGCGAGTTCGGTGAGGCTGTCGAATTTGGTGACGCCGACGCCGACCACGAAACGGCGGAGGGCGGAGGCGGGGACTCCGCGGCGGCGGATGCCGGCGAGGGTGGGCATGCGAGGATCGTCCCAGCCGGAGACGACCTTCTCGTTCACGAGCTGGAGAAGGCGACGCTTGCTGACGAGGGTGTAGGCGAGGTGGAGCTTCGCGAACTCATATTGGTGCGGCAGCGCGCGGGGCAGTTCGAGCGATTCGAGGATCCAGTCGTAGAGCGGTCGGTGAACGTCGAACTCGAGGGTGCAGATCGAGTGGGTGACGCCCTCGAGGTAGTCGCTCAGGCAGTGGGCGTAGTCATACAGCGGATACACGCACCAGCCGGAGCCGGCGTGGTGGTGATCCATGTGGCGGATGCGGTAGAGGAGGGGGTCGCGCAGCCAGACGTTGGGCGCGGCCATGTCGATCTTGGCGCGGAGGGTGCGGGCGCCGTCGGGGAACTCGCCGGCGCGCATGCGGCGGAAGAGGTCGAGATTCTCGGCGATGGAGCGGTCGCGGAAGGGGCTGTTTTTGCCGGGCTTGTCGGGGGCGCCGCGGTATTCGTCGGTCTCCTTGGGGGAGAGGTCGCAGACGTAGGCCTTGCCCTTCTCGATGAGGCGCTCGGCGTAGACGTAGAGCTGCTCAAGGTAATCGCTGGCGAAGAAGGGCTCGAGTTCGGCGGGGCGGGCGGCGTTGTCGGCGGCAGGGACGGGGCGGATGCGGAAGTCGTTTCCGGCGGCGGAGGTGGCGGGTTTTGCGCCCTTCGGTTTGAGGCCGAGGACGGAGTCGGCCCAGCCGGAGATGAGCCATTTCACGTCGGCGGTGATGGACTCGACGTATTCGATGTCCTCCTTGGCCGGGTTGGTGTCGTCCATGCGCAGGTGGCAGCGGCCGCCGTTTTCGAGGGCGATGCCGAAGTTGAGGCAGATGGACTTGGCGTGCCCGATGTGGAGGTAGCCGTTGGGCTCGGGGGGAAAGCGGGTTACCACTCCCTCGGGGCAGCGGCCGGCGGCGAGGTCTTGGGCCACGATGTCGCGGATAAAGTCGCTGGGGACGACGTTGGCGGCGGGCGGGGGAGTGGCGTTGGACTCGGCGTTCATGAACGGGACAGCTTGCGCGGGACGCGACGGCGGAGGCAAGCGCGGCGGGCGAGGAAGCGGGGGCTTCAGCCGGGCATGAAAATTTGGGATGGATTAAAGGCCTCCTCTGCGGTGCATTGGCCGTCCCTATGAACCCTGTTCTCAAGCTGCTCCTCGAAGGTGGCAGACTCACGACCGCCCAAATGGCGACCGTCGCGGGTCTTTCCGTCGCCGAAGTCGAACAGCACCTGGAACAGCTGAAAAAAGATAAAATCTTCCTCGGCTGGCGTCCGGTGCTCGATCTTTCCCGCGAGGCAGCCGCCGGTGCCGCCGTGCGCGCCGTGATCGAGGTGAAGCTGACCCCGGAGCGGGGCGGCGGGTTCAACCGCATGGCCGAGCGGCTGTGCCAGTTCGAGGAGGTCGAGTCCTGCTACCTGATGTCGGGTGCCTACGATCTGCTCGTCTTCGTGAACGCCCCGACGCTCCAAAAGGCCGCGGCCTTCGTGTCGGAAAAACTCTCCACCTTCGGCGGCGTGCTCTCCACGAGCACCCACTTCCTGCTGCGCTCTTACAAGGAGGGCGGCTTCCGTCTCGACGACGACGAAGGTTCGGGCAGCCGTCTCAACGTCAGTCCTTAACCCGGAGGTTTTCCAAATGAGCAACCCCGGCACCCGCTGGGTGGCGAGCCATGTGGCGTCGCTGCCCAAAAGCGGTATTCGTGATTTCTTCGAACTCGTGGCCAAGATGAAGGGCCAGGACGTGATATCCCTCGGCGTCGGCGAACCCGATTTCGTGACGCCTTGGCACGTGCGCAAGGCCGCCATCACCGCCCTTGAGGAGGGCAAGACCTACTACACCTCCAACCTCGGCATGCCCGAGCTGCGCAAGGCCGTCGCGACCTACGTGACGGCGCACTTCGGCGTGAACTACCGTCCGGAAGATCAGATCATCATCACGGTGGGCGTCTCCGAGGCGCTCGACCTCGCCTTCCGTGCTTTCTGCAACCCGGGCGACAAGGTGATGTATCACCAACCCTGCTACGTTTCCTACCACCCGAGCATCTCGCTCGTGCATGGCGAGGGCGTGGCGGTGCCGACCTACGCGAAGGACAACTTCGCCCTCACCGCCGAGGCGCTGCGCGCCGCGTGGGTGCCGGGCTGCAAGATCCTCATGCTGAACCTCCCGTGCAATCCCACGGGCGGCACCTGCGACCGCGCGCAACTCGAGGCGATCGCCGCCTTCTGTCGCGAGAAGGACCTGCTGGTGTTCAGTGACGAGATCTACTCCGAGCTCACCTTCGAGGGCACGCACACAAGCATCGCGAGCCTGCCCGGCATGCAGGAGCGCACGATTTTCCTGCACGGTTTCTCGAAGGCTTTCGCGATGACCGGCTGGCGCATCGGGTATGCCTGCGGACCGTCCGAGCTGATCGACGCGATGATGAAGGTGCACCAATACGCGATGATGTGCGCCTCGATCATCGCCCAAGAAGGCGCGCTCGAAGCCCTCAACAACGGCTGGGACAACGTCTGCGAGATGCGCGACCAGTATCACCGTCGCCGCGACCTCGTGGTTCGCCGTTTCAACGAGATCGGCCTTACCTGCCATTCGCCGCGGGGGAGCTTTTATGCGTTCCCCACCACGACCGGCATTGGAATGTCCGAGAAGGATTTCGCGGTCGGCCTGCTCAAAGAGCAGAAGGTCGCGGTCGTCCCCGGAACGGCTTTCGGCGCCAACGGCACCGGCCACGTGCGCGCGTGTTTCGCGACGAGCTACGAACAACTCGTGGTGGCTTGCGATCGCATCGAGCGTTTCGTGAACGACGCGCGGAAGTAATCGATCATCCGGTCGAGACTCGCATTTACCGAGCCGGGGAACTTCGAGTTCTCCGGCTTTTCGTTTCGGGCAGGCTTCTGTGGCGGTTCCGACGATTGCCCCGCGCGGGAGCGTGCATCGCCCCGATCATTATGTGGGGTGGGACGAGTAAAGCGCGACCAAGGCGGCGCCGATCGCTTGGGAAAGTTCGCCCAAGCTCGCCGGGACGATGCGCAGGCGGGCGCGTTGGGCGGGGAATAGGTAGGGCTCCGCCGCGCGGCGAATTCCTTCGAGGTAACGCTGACGAAATTCCGGCGTGGTGCTCTCGGGGTCGATTAGACCCCCGCCGATCACGACGACGCCCGGGTCGAGAGCCATGCAGAGGTTGGCGACGTGAATGCCGAGGGCGCGCGCCTGTGAATCGAAAATCTCCAGCGCCAGTGGGTCGCCTTTCTGGGCGCGGCCGCGGAGCGAGAGGGCTTTTTGCTTGGGTGTTTCGGGAGAGGCGGCGAGTTCGTGGCCGGGATGGTGCGGCAGGCAGGCTTCGAGATACTGGGGCAAACCGGAGATGGTTGAATAGGCTTCGATGCAGCCCCAATCCCGTCCGCAGCCGCAGCGAAAAGCGGGGCGTCGTTCCAATCCGTTGCCCAAAAGATGAAGCGGAACCGGCATGTGGCCGGCTTCCATGCCGGCGAGGTGGTCGCCCGAAAGCGGCAGGCCGTCGGCATCGATGTATGCCGCGCCTAGACCGGAGCCGGCGGCGAGCATCAGCACGGTGCTACGAGTGTCGCCGCGCACGCGGGCGGCTTCGCCCACGCCGCCGAGATCGCCATCGTTTCCGGCACGAAGTGGGATCGGGCGGCCGGCGGCTCTGGCCAAGGCGGCTGAGTAGTCGGCGTGAAAGTTCCAGCCGGCGAAGCTGTCGGGAAGATTGGCGGACTTTTCGAGGATGCCGTAGCCACGATAGGGGCCGGGCAGCGCGAGGCCGGCGGCGGCGACGCGATCCCAGCTCAAGCCGTTGTCCTTGAGAAAACCCTCCGCGCCCTCGACCCAACCCGCGACCACCGCCGCCGTCCCGAGCTGGGAATTGGTCGAGCTCTGGCGTAACTTGAGCGAGATCGGCGAGCCGTCGGCGAAGACTCCGCCGGTCTTGGAGGTGGTGGCGCCGGAATCGGTGCCGAGGAAAACGTCGCGTTTGGGAGTGGACATGGGGCTGGAGGATTTCTGGCGTCCCGCGCCGGCTGTGGACACGAAAAAGCGCGCTCAGGAACTTGGTCGTGGAATCGATGCGCAGAGCCGGCCGCGAGGAGGGGCGTGCTCGGATAACCCCGATGACTTGTCCAAGCGACGCTCAGCGGGCGGCTGGATCGAAAGTAATGGCTTCGACGGCGGCGCTGACGGCAGGGAGGTCTCGCTCGTAATAATAGCGGGTCGGGGCGAGATAGGCGGCGAGCCAGAGATCCCCGTCGCGCTTCACCAACCAACGGCGACCGGACAGTCGAAGACCGTCCTGCGTGGCATAGGAGAAATCGAAGCGCACGCCGTCGCAGCGGCCGATTTTCACGGCGCTTTGTTGCGAAACGGCGAACTGCGAGAGCGTGCGATCGGCTTTACCTTCGTCGGTGAAAATCTCGGCCAGTTCGTAGGGAGTGAGCGCGGCGGTCAGTTCGCGTTTGGATAGCGGAAGCGTGTGCGGGAGCTTGAGGTGGCGGATCGTGAGCCGTTGCAGGACGAGGCCGTCGCGGGTGGCGAGCAATTCGCCTCCCATCGAGGGGTGAAAAATCCAGCCCGCGGGGATCGTGACGGAATAGCCTTCGCGGTGGCGGTGCGGCGCGCCGCCCGGGCCCCAGGTGGCGCAACCGGAAAGCGCGAGAAGAAGCAGGGCGGGGATCAGGGCGCGGAGGGATCGCATTGGCGTAGGAGGGAGCGGACGAGTTCGTGGTCGGTCGCGGTCGGAGCGAGTTCGAGATAACGACGAAACGCGGCCGCCGCGGCGGGAAGGTCGTTGTTTCGCTGCGAGACCAAGCCTAGGCCTCGCCATGCGGGCGGGAGATCGGGTCGGGCCGCGACGAGATCGCGATAAAGTTCGAGGGCGCGGGCGGTGTCGTCGCCGGTGTTGCGGCGGCGAAGCGCGTCGGCTTCCACGAGGCGAAGCGGGCCGGAGGCGGGATCGAGGGTCAGGCCGCGTTTCACATCGGCGAGGGCTCCCTCGATGTCTCCCGCGCGGAGGGCGGCGTCGGCGTTGAGCGGAAGAATCTGGCGCAAGACCGCCGAATAGGGTTCGGGGTCGAGGCTGCCGGCGATGCGGCGCTCCGGGGGAAGCGCGGCGACGAGCGCCTCGTGGCTAGCGATGCGTTCGGCGAGCCGCGGATGGCTCCCGAAGAAAAAGGGTTCTTTTTCTTTCCGCCGCTTCGCCTCGCTGGCGAGGAGCTGGAACATGGTGACGGCGGCGCGCGGATCATAGCCCGCGTCGACGTAGTGGGAGAACCCGACGCGGTCGGCCTCGCGTTCGTGGTCCTTTGAGTAGCCGGAAACGGCGGCGAGCGCACCCACGCCTCCGAGCAGGCCGCCCAGTCCAAAGGTGCCGACCGTCACGGTCGCGGCAAAGCCGGTGGCCCCGCGGACCTGGCGTTGATGCAAAAGCCCGTGGCGCCGGGTGGCGTGCGCGGTTTCGTGCGCGAGGACGGCCGCGATCTGGGCTTCGTTTTCCGCGCGTGCGAGGAGCGCGGTGTGGATGTAGAGCACCCCGTTGGGATAGGCGAAGGCGTTGAGCGTCGGGTCGACCAGTATCCGGACTCTGAATTTGGCTCCCTGCGGCAGGGCTTCGGGGCGCAGGCGGGCCACGATGCCCTCGAGATAAGTTTCCACCTCGGGTAGCGACGCACGGAAACCGGAGGCATCGAGGCGGGCTTGCTCTTCGGCGGATCGGACCCAGAGACGTTGTTCCTCGTCGTTCGGGATCGCGCCGGCGGGCGCGGGAGGCGCAGGCGGCGGAAGCGAGGAAGAAACGCAACCCGCCAGAAACGCGGCGAGAAGCGAGCCGGCGGTGGCGCGAACAAACCGACGGGTCATGACGAGGGGCCGGCGGGCGAGGTGGGTTCGGTAGCGGTCTTGGCGGGTTTGGCCTTGGGATCGGGCGCCAAGGCTCCGGTGAAGAGCGCGTCGACCAACGCCTCCGCTCCTTCACGGGTGCGGAGATCGCCTTTCTGCGCGCCAAAGAGGTTCATCCAAAGAAGGCGGCCGTCTCGGGTGGCCAACGCGGCGCTGGAAACCGTGACGCCGCCACGCACGGGGATGCCGGCGATCGCGCCAAGCACGACAAGGCCTTTGCGGCCGGCCGTGGCGTAGTCGTCGCGAACGAAAAGAAGTAACGCGGCGTCGGCTTGTTGGGCATCGAGCAAGGCCTCGATGGGGCCGATTTGGTAGACGAGCGTGCCGCTGACCGCGTCCACGCGTGGCGCGCCGGGGATGTAGGTGTGGACGATTTGATTCAGCGTGATCGCGCGGAACACCGCGTGAACGTCATCCAGTTCGGCCTGTAGCGCGGTGGAGCGATCGGCGGGCCAAGCTTGGGCCACCTTGTAGGCGTGGCGGGCGGAAACGACCGCGTTCAGATGCTCCGCGACCTGGGCGGTCCAGTCGTCGCGTTTTTCGGTCATGCCGCCGGCGGCCAGCTCGGAAACCTCGGCGTCGATCGGCAGAATTACGATGTTACGGAACTGGTCTTTGCTCTCGCGCACCCCGTGCCGATGAGACGGAGGCGTGGTGCAGCCGGTGAAGGTAGCGACGGCGGCGACGAGGAGTAAGGCGAGCTGCGAGCGGAGCGAAGGCATGGCGAAACCACGTGGGCGACTGCGCGAACCATGCCTACGCTCCGATGGCCGGTGCAACGATGGATGCGCAGCCGCTTTTCAAAACGAGACGCGCGAGCATGGTTTGCGCGTCTATAACGAAGCCGGGCTCACGCGCCGTGGCACTTCTTGAACTTTTTGCCCGAGCCGCAGGGGCAGAGATCGTTGCGCCCGACTTTGGGGGACTCGCGACGCACGGGCTCGGCTTTGGGAACGATCATGCCGGCGTAGACCCATTTGCCCTCTTCACGAACGAAGCGGGCTTTCTCGACGTGTTTGCGTTCCTCGCCGGCGGTCTTGAACCGGGCGACAAAATCCACCGTGCCCTCCGTGTCGGATGCGCCGCCGCCTTCGGTGCCGGTGATCTCAAGACCCAGCCATTCGGAGGATTCGGCCCACTCGCGCGCGTCTTTTTCGCTGAAGTCCGCCTGCTGTTCGGCGCTCAAGGAGCGACGGAGGTGGATGTAGTTGCGCTTCGCGTAGGCGCTGTAGCGCGAGCGCATCAGGGCCTCGGGGGTAGAGGCGGGGGCGCCGGCGAGGACGGGGCCGCAGCACTGATCGAAGGCTTTGCCGGAGCCGCATGCGCAGAGGGATGAGTCGGAGGACGAGACGGATGAAGACATGAAGAGGGTTATTCGCGCTTCGAGATCGCGATTCGGCAAGAGCGGATCGCGTTGCGGCGGAGTTCAGCGTTGGTCGATCAGTCGGACGCGATTCTCCAAGCTGCGGATGGCCGGTTCACGGTTCTTTACGTAGAGAAAGGTGTCAGAGCGCAGCGTGTTCAAAATGTCCTGCATGAGCTGGCGGGAGGGCTTGCGGACAAGCGGCAGGCGTTCGATCAAATCGAGGGATTCGTCGAGCGTGTGAGTTTCGACTTTAAGCTGGAGCAGGGAAACCAGAGCGGTGGTGTTCAAGGCGTCGACCTCGATGGCCCGGGCGAAAAGGCGCTCGGCCATTTCGATCTTTCCCATGGACTGTAAATGTCGGCCCAAGGACGAATACGTGGCGGAGGCGACCATACCGGAGGACAGGACGCGGTTGATACGCGCGGCGCCTTCGGCTTCGACGCCGCGGCCGAAGTAGGCGAGCCCCTCGAGGCCGGTGAAAATCATGCGTTCGCTTTCGGCGAGTTTCGCCTCTTGGCGGAGTTGCTCGGCAGCATGTTGACCGGCCTCGGAGTAGGCCTTGGCGACTAGGTCTGCCTCAATGGCCAGAGCCGCAGCGGCATTTCGCTCTCTAGTCTGATCGACGGGAAGAAGAGCGACCACGCGCCAAGCCAAGTCGTTCCAGCCAAACTGGGCGGCGAGGCTCTGCAGCCGAAGCAAGGAGGACGACTCGTGGCCGAAGAGGCGAAGATAGTCGTCGATGGCGGACGCGCGCCGCGTCTCCATGGCGCTATCGGCGGAGAGACGGATGAAATCGAGGTAGGCCTCCGGTTTGGACGGGAAGGCTAGCTGGCGGCTCAGCGCCAAGCGGCGGGCTTCGTCCTGCAATCCTTGTTCGCGAAGGTAAAATTGCAGGGTGCGGTATATTTCGTCGTCCTGCGGATACTTCGCGTGGAGCTCGCGCAGGGCGATCAAGGCGCTTTCCCGCAGGCCGCGTTCCCATGTGATTCGAACATCGATAAACTTGGCCTGCGGGCTGTCCTCGAGAGGTGTTCCGGCCAAAGAGCGACGGGCTTCGTCGAAGCGGTCTTGATTGAAGGTCGCATACAAGCGGGCTATGAGAAGGGTATTGCGGAGGTCCGGCGGCAGATCGGTGCGTGACAACAAGGCATCGGTAATCTCCACGACGGCGGAGTCGGCTTGTTGCTCAAAAAGAAAAGTGAGGACGGTTCGGATGTAGTCCGTTTGTTCGTCGCTGCGATATTTCAATCCTTCGAGAAAGACATCTTTGGCTTGATCGGGGCGACGGGCCATGAGGTAGATCCGCGCTAGCAGGAGGCGGGCTTCTTCGTTCTCGGGCTGGGTAGGAAGGCCGAGTTGGAGCAAATCAAAGGCGTCTCGCCAGTGGTTGTTTTTGGCGGCATCCAAGCCTTGTTGCAGGAAAAATCCTCCTTTGGCCTTGCGGTAGGCCTTGAGCGTGAAAGGGAGGCCCGCGACATGGGAGAAGCGGACTTCGGTGTAACCGCTATTGGACCGGATGTAGAAAAACAAAATGGTGGCCAAGGAAAGCCACGCGCAGAGGCATAGAACACAGAGCCAGCCGGCAAAAGAGGTCCAACGAATACGGAGCGTGCCATTGCCTAGACGCGTCCATGGTAGGGCGAAAACGGATCCGCCATTTCGAGGATTGGAGCGATGTTTCATCCGGGATATGGGTGAGCACAAAAAAACCCGCCTCAAAGAGGCGGGTTTCGAGAAGCTTTGCTAGGCAAACTTAGGCGCGACGACGGCGGGAGGCGGCAAAGCCGAGAACCGCAAAGCCAGCCAGAGCGGCAAAGGAGGATGGTTCCGGAACGGCAACAGA
>CBIHRE010000043.1:0-16082 GCA_966212385.1 uncultured Akkermansia sp.
CGGCCCTTTTCGTGATCATCCTCGCGTTTCCGATCCTGGATTGGCCGCTGAGGCAACTCGCGGGGCTGGGCGTGGCGGCGGCGCAGGCGAAGCTGGGTTTCGCGCCCAACCTGACCTTGGCTGGCACGCCGCAGGACCCGCAGCTCGTGCTTTCAGTGGCGGGGCAAAATTTCCTCGTGGCGACGGAGTGCAACGGCTTCGGCCTGATCACCTCGGGCGCGCTGGTGGCGATTCTCGCGGGCGGGATCGCGGGGCGGCGCTGGTGGACGATCGCGGCGCTGGTGCCGGCGGGGATGGCGATCGGTTTCGTTTTCAACCTGCTGCGCATCTTCGTCATTTCGACCACGGCGCGGTATTTTCCGGGCCGTTACGACGTGTTGCACGAGGTCGCGGGCACGCTGGCCCTGTGGGCGGGGCTGGGTCTGATCGGCTGGATCGCGTGGCGGCGGGCGCCGGTGGCGAAAACAGCTCTCTGACAGGAGCGTCGGCCGTCTGCGGGCCGGCCGTGCCGGGGGGCGGGGCGGGGCGGCTTGCGGCGAGCGTCCTTCCTATCGCTGTTCGAAGGTCGATCCATGGGCGGCGAGCCCCGTCCGTCCACCCAAGGTCGAAAACCTACCAGCCCGCCGGCGTCAGTTGTGATGCCAGATCGAGAGGTTGAGGCAGGAGGCGAAGGCGACCCAGAGGACGTAGGGCGTCCAGAGCAGCGCGGAGGGGCGGTCGACGCGCGCGAGGCGGGGTTGTATCCAGCAGATCGTGACAAGCAGGGCGCCGATCGTCGCAAGGCCGGCGGCGGGCGAGCGGAAGTGAAAAAAGGCCCAGGACCAGGCGCCGTTTAGCGCGAGTTGCAGCCACCAGGCGCGCAAGAGAGGGGCGCGGTCGGCGAGGCCGGAAGGCAGCCGCCAGACGCGCCAGCCGACGAGCGCGACGAAGGCGTAGAGGAGGGTCCAGACGGGGCCGAAGAGCCAGGAGGGCGGCGTCCAGCGGGGCTTCACCAGCGTCGGATACCAGTCGCGCACTCCGTGCGAGGTGGCGAGGCCGCCGAGGGCGGCGACGGCGTAGACGAGGACGAGCAGGCCGATCAGCACGAGCGCGGAGCGCGGGCGGGAGGCGGAAGAGGTGGCGGGCGAGGTGGGCACGAGTCGTCAGGGATGCGGAGGACGCGCGAAAAGGCAAAAGCGCGGCCGGGGCGCAAGTCCCGGCGGCGGAGGCGGAAAATAGCCTCGATGGGCGGGCCGGTCAGGTCTTTTAGGCCACCCGAGGTCCGAGCCCTCCGGTCCGGGCCCGGGCTCAGGCGAGCACGGCGCGGATTTTGGCGACGAGGTCGGCGTAGTCGGCGTCGGAGAGGAGTTTTTTGGGCTCCGGCATCATGGTGAAGGTCGTGCCCCAGGAGGGGCCGTCGACATACTTCGGCACGAGGTGGACGTGGAGGTGGGGGAGCTTGTCGGAGTAGGCGCCGTAGTTGATCTTGGCGGGGTTGAAGGCGGCCTTCATGGCGCGCGCGGCGCGTGCGACGTCTTGGGTGAAGAGGGCGAGTTCGGAGTCGGGGAGTTCGTAGAGCTCGTTGACGTGGTGTTTGTAGGCGACGAGGCAGCGGCCGTGGTAGGTTTGTTCCTTGAAGAGGTAGAGCGTGGAGACCTGGAGCGGGGCGACCTCGATCATGAGGGCGTCGAGGCGCTCGTCTTTGCGGCAGTAGAAGCAGTCGGGAAGGGGGGACATGAGAGTGGGGATGGGAGCGTGGAGCGGGGAGGCGGAGGCTGGCACGGCGGATGGGCGACGTGGCCTGCGGCGAGGGGAAATCAGTTTCAGGCGGCACGCGGCGGGCGTCGCTCAGGGGGCGGGTTGCGGCGCGGTGACGGATTCGGAGGCCGATTCGGATGCGAGCGCCGGCTCGGATTGGGGTTCGGGATCGGGGACGGGTCGAAGGAGAAGCAACTCGTCCGAGGCGCGCGGGCGACCGTGGAGCGTGTCGGTCCAGAGGAAGCGGGCGGCGCCGACGAGCGGGTCGTCCGCGGTGACGGGCTGGCGGAGAACGCCGGAGAAGGAGAGCGTCTTGGTCGTCTCCTTGGTCGCGGGCGGGATGGGCGGATAGCGAAGGACGAAGGAGCCGCTCAAGGTGCCGCGGGCGGCGTCGAAGGCGACGGTCCAGCGGGCGGGGTTGGGCGAGGGCACGATGGGTTTTCCCGAAGGGGTGAGGGCGATCTCGGCGGGCAGGAAGGCGGCGGCGGGGCCGAAGTCGGAGCTTTCCGGATACAGGATTTCGAGCGCGGGCGAGTTTTCCGCGAGGCCGAGGCGGTGGACCAGGGTGACGGCGGGCTGCGCCGGGGTCTGGGCGGTGGCGCGTTTGGCGGGCGAGGGCGGGAGCCAGGGATCCAGGAGAACGGAGAGCGGGAGCGAGGCGTAGCCGGCGGGGTAGAGGGTGTCGGCCTTCGGCGCGGGGATGGGGGCGCGGCTCCAGAAGAGCGTGTGTTGTCCGGCGGGGATGTAGTGGCGGTCCGCGAGGACGGGATGCGGGAGCAGATCGAGGCGCCCGACGAGGGCGTTGGGGCGGAGGGCGCCGTGCGGCCGGAGGAAAAGACGGTGCCGTCCGGCCTCGTCGGGGAAGGAGGTGGCGGTGAGCGTGGTGCCGTCGGGGAGGCGGCCGGAGAGGGTGAGCTTGCCCGAGGCGGCGGCGATGTCGCCGACCGCGTGGCCGGGGCCGCGGGGCGCGGGGGCGGAGTCGGAAACGGCGGACGGGGCGGGCGGCGCCGGGCGCAGAAGGAGCGTGTGACTGCCCTTCCATGGCGAGGCGGCCCCTGGCGGCGAGACGTGGCGTCGGGCGCCTTCCTCGGAGGTGGCGAAGAGGGCGAGCGAGGGGATGTCGACGCCGCGTGTGAGCGAGGCCCGGAGCCGGGAGGCGTCGAGGTCGAGCTTGAGCAGATGTTGCGCAGGGACGCCGGGCGGACGCGCGAGGAAGAACAGGGCGGGGACGCCGCCGTCGGGGCGAAGTTCGCCGAGCGTGCCGGTGAAGGGCCGGGCGAAGCTTTCCCCGGCGAGCCAGAGGGTGCCGGAGAAGGCGGGGCGGGTGGCGGAGAGCGTGACCGAGAGTTTGCCGAGCGGCGGGGCGCCGGGCTGGTCGGGCGGCGTGAGGATCGCCTCGTAGACGCCGGCGTAGGAGAGGACGGTGAGCAGGCCCGGGCGGTTGTGGAGCTCGTAGTCGTTGTCCGATCCGCCGGAAAGGGAGACGGGGTAGTCGCCGGGCCGGCTCGAGACGGTGGCCTCGGCGCGGGCGAGGGGCGTTTTGTCGATCGAGGCCGGTCCGTCGTCGCCGAGGAAGCCCGAGTAGGTCAGCGGGTAGGGATTCGGGTTGGGCTGGCCGACCAAACGGGTGATCGGGGCCGGGCGGACGGTGAGCGGGGCCCGGCCGACGATGAGAGTGCCCGAGGCGCCGCCGGCGTAGTCGGGGGAGGCGGAGGCGACCTCGACGACGTAGGCGCCGGCGTGGCGCGGAGGGGTTTCGGAACCGTTGTAGGTGATGCGAAGGGGCGCTTCGGCGGGCGACGCGGTCGCGATGATCGGGTGCGGCGCGGCGGCGTAGGTCTGGCGGAGACCGGAGAGCTGGATGGAGAGGGCTCGCGGGGCGACGGCGAGGTGGAATTGGGAGCTGGTGGCGCGATACACCGCGTCACCGGGTTGGTATCCGTAGAGATAGATCGTTCCGGCGCCGGTGAGGTGCAGGCTTCCGTTTTCCACGCGGCCCGCTCCGCTCGCCTGCCAGGTGATGGGAAGACCGGCGGAGGAGAGGGCGGGCAGAGGAATGGGATCGTCGCCGAAGGCGTGCGGGGCGTCGATCGAGGCGGGTTTGGAGATGATTTGGTCTGGGCCGCGGGTATCCTCGGCGGTGCTGTCGTAGGTGGTGACGACGAGATTATCGATCCAGACGGCGCCGCCGTTTTGGCCCTCGAGCACGAGGTGGGTGAAGGCGTTGGGATTGGCGGCGTATTCGGTATGCGAGCGGACCTGCGTGGCGAGATAGGGCAACTTTTCCGGATCCTGGACGCTTTCTCCGCGGTGGAGACGAAGGGTCCAGCGCGGGGTAAGGAAAAAGTCCAAGTCCATGCGCACGGCGCCGAGGACGGGCGCCGGGGGAAGGCTGAGAGCGCCGTCGGCGGAGGGTTCCCACGGAATCGCATCGGCGGAGGCGGCGATCATCTGCTGGAACACGACGCGATCATCCGGGTAGATGCCGCCGCGCAGGGAATAAAAGGCGGCCGCCTCGGCGTCGGGCGAGGCCGAGGTGGAAAGCGGGTAGACGCGGAAACTGGTGTTGGTCGAGCCGTCGGCGCCGTTTTCGTAGCCGATATTGAAACTCCAACTGATCCGCGCGCGGGCGATCTCCGTGGCGGTGAAGGGGCCGGGGCGGCCGAGCACGAGCGAGAGCGGCACGGCGACGCGCGCGCCCCGGTAACTGAAAGGCGCGCCGCGCAGGACGAGGCGGCCGTCCTCGACGGCGACGGAGCCGCCCTCGGCGCCACCCGAGCTTTCAAGGCCGGCAAGCGCGGAGGCGTCGTCGAAGGTGTTTTGGTAACGCGTGGTCGCGGCGGCGGCGGGAGACGCGAACGCGAGAAGCGCGGTGGCCGCGGCGAGGAGGAATCGGAGGGGACGGCGCATGATCAACGTTCCTCCAGACGCACGCGGAGATTGGGCCAGGGGATCGTGGCGGGCACGGCGACCTCGCGTTCGACGTCTTGCGCGGGGTAACCAAACTCGGGGGCGGGGACGGGCTCCCAAGTCGAGCCCGCCTGATACTCGAGGATGGCGGCGCGTCGGGCGGGTTGGCGGAAACGCGCGGTGCGTCCGCCGGCGGGAGCGGTCTCGACGCGGAGCGCGACGGGGTCCGGGTTGGCGGCGACGGGCGAGCCGTGGGTCAGGTATTCGAAGAAGTTGTCGAGCGTGTCGCCGTCGGGGTCGGTGGCTTTTTCGCGGGCGGGGACGCCGCCGTCGAAGTGGGCGCGGTGCCACTCGTCGTAGGTCGGCTCGGAGGGCAGCCGCGCGATGTAGGCGCGGAGGAGGGCCTCGGCCGCCGGGTCCGTCTCGCGCGGGCCGACGGGGGGCATGCGGGGCACGCCGTCGCCGAGGATGCGGCGGAGGAGCATGGAGTGCTCCGCCGAGCCGGGGGAAAGGAGCCGGGCATCGGGATCGCCGCCGAGGTTTTTCGGGATGGCGCTGCGCAGGCGGCTGGCCTCGGTGGTGAGCGTGGACGCGACGCTGAAAGCCGAGGCACCGGAGGGGGCGGTGGACGGGGTGTGGCAGGGGGAGCAGTTGACGGCGAGGTAGGTGCGGAGGCGGTGCTCCACGCTCTGGGTCTCGTCGTCGGGCGCGGGGAAGGCGGGCAGGCGGGCGTAGTCGGCGTCGGCGGGCGGATAAAGGAGGGACACGTAGCCGGCGGAATAAAGCTGGCGTATCTGGTTTTCCGTGACGGAGCCGTGGGTAGCGACGCGGTTGAGTTGCGGGAGGTCGAAGGCGCGGGCGGGGCCGGATCCCGGGCTGTGGCACGACAGGCAGTCGTTCCAGCCGGGGATGCGCCAGCGCTGCGTCGTCGGGGCGCCGTCGACGGTGATGGTGAATTCGAGATCGGCGCCCGCGGGCGGGGCGAGGTCGGCGTCGCTTTGGTCTTCGCGCCAGAGATAAGAGACGCCGTAGGTCTCGGAACGAGATTTGACCAGCACGCGCGTCTCGACGCGACGGGCGGTGGCGGGGTTGCCGCGTTCGGTCTCGAGTTCGAGATGTTGCACCCAGACGATGCGATCGGGCGGGCTCCACGCCTCGCCGATCCGCGAAGCGTAGAAAGGGCCCGATGTCGGCAGCGCGAACCAGCGGCGGGCGCGGGCGTGATCGTTCCACGACGGGTGGTTGATCTCGTAGGGGACGACGCCCGAGGCGGGCGCGAGGGCGGAGGTATCGCTGAAAAGTCCGGTCGCGGAGAGTCTGGCCGGCAGCGAGGAGGTGACCGATTGGCGAAAGAGCCGCAGGATCTCCCCGGTGTAGAGGGAAGCGAAGAACAACTCCTCGGAACCCGCGAGGCGGCCGATGCCCGCGATGCCGGGCGCGTTGCGGACGAGCAACTCCCGGGTCCAGCCGGCGGAGGATTCGCGCAGGGCGTAGACACCGCCGGAGTAGTCGGCGAAGATGTAGGCCCCGGCGAGTTCGGGGAAGGCGGAGCCGCGATAGACACGGCCGCCGGTGATGCTGTAGCCGTCGGTGCGCGGGTAGTCGTGGATCGGCTCGATGCGTGGGCTGCCGGGATTGTCCGGCGCGGGGGTGCGAGGGCCCGCGAGCGTGCCCTCGCGGTAGGGCCAGCCGAGGTGGGCGCCCTTGGTCACGAGGTTGATTTCCTCGCGCTGGTCCTGCCCGACGTCGGCGACGAAGAGGCGTCCGGTCGGCGGATCGAAGGAGAAGCGCCAGGGATTGCGCAGGCCGTAGGCGAAGAATTCGGTGCGCAGCGTCGAGGCCTGGAGCATCCCGCCTCGGAAGGAGCCGGCGCCGATGGGGCCGAGCGTGCCGGCAGCGCCGGAGAGGAGCGGATTGTCCGGCGGGATCGCGTAGCGCGCCTTGCCCTGTGTATCGCGCACGATGGCGGGGTGGGGATTGGGCTCCACGGAGCCGCCGGGCTGGCCGACGTTTTTCCGATCCACGTCGATGCGGAGAAGGGCGGCGTGAAAGTCGCGGTCCACCCAGCGGGCGTTGTCGAAGTCGTCGTTGGCCGCGCCTTCGTCGCCGAGCGAAACGTAGAGGTAGCCGTCGGGACCGAAATGGAGATCGCCGCCGTTGTGGTTTGCCCCGTCGTCGGGCTGGCTGATGAGCACCTCGTGCGTGGCGGGATCGGCCAGCAGAAGCGACTGGCTGGTGGCGCGGACCCGGGCGAGGCGTTGATGGAGCTGCCCGAGGATCTTGACGCTGTAGAAGACGTAGAAGGTGCGGTTGGTGGCGTAGCCGGGATGGAAGGCGAGGCCGAGCAGACCGGATTCGTTTTCGTTGTAGAAGGTCTCGTTGGGCGCGAGGACGCTGCGAACGTCGAAAAAAGTCTGACGCGAGTGGGAGCCGGTGTTGATGGCCTGGATCGTGCCGGTGAACTCGACGACGAAGGCGGTATCAGGAAGGCCCGGAGCATTCGCTATGGCCAGCGGCTGGCTGAAAGCGGGTCCGCTGAACGCATTGCGCAGGACCTGCGGGCCGGCGGGGACCTGTTCGGGGAAGCTCAGAAAAGCCCGCCTACGAGGGGCGAGTTGTCCGAAGGCGGGGGGAAGCGCGCCGAGCAGCGACAGGAGCGCGAGGAGGGCCGAGCGTCGTAGGACGGAGAGGGGTTTCGTGGGCGAGGAGAGACGCATTCCGGGGGCGGAAGTGGGGAGAAGACGCGGGCGACCGGGCAAGGGGAAACGCCAGCGGAGTGCGCTTGGGGCGCGGATTGTTCGTGCAGCGCGGAATAGGCGTTGAGCGCGGCCGGCGGGCGGGGCTTTTTGGCGGGGATTCTTTCCCTCCGTTCCTCCGATGAAACTCGAACACGTCGCCCTCAATGTCGCCGATCCCGTCGCGGTGGCCGCCTGGTATTGCACGCATCTCGGAATGAGCATCGCGCGCCATATCCCGGCGCCGGCGCAGACGCACTTTTTGCACGATGGGGCCGGCTCGATCGTGGAGATCTACCGCAACCCGCCCGACCAGGTGCCGGACTACGCGAAGATGGATCCCTTGATCGTGCATCTCGCCTTCTCCTCGGCGGACGCCCAGGCGGATCGCGCGCGGCTCGAGGCGGCGGGCGCGACCTATGTCACCGAGGTGCTGCCACCCGACGGGTCGCGGCTGGTGATGTTACGCGATCCCTGGGGCCTGGCGTTGCAAATCTGCCAGCGCGCGACGCCGCTGCTGGGCAAATAAGCGCGAGGGGGAAGGCGGGGCCGGGCGCGCGGCTGTTTGAAGCGTCGGTGTCGGCCGCCACGTCTTCGCGCGGGCAAAACCAGGTTTCGTAGGCCAGCGTGGCGAGCGCCCACGCAAAGGAGGCGGCCAGGACGAGCCGGCCCGCCAGCGCGACCGAGGCGCCGATGCGGATGTCGTTCCGCAGCGCGTTCCACTTGCCGAGCAGGTATTCCCAGTCGTGGCCTTCGATTTCGCGACCGTTGCCGCCTCCGAGCAGGGGAAGTTCGAGCGCGCGGGCGTCGGCGATGTAGGGCGCGACATCCAGCGCGGCGTGGCCGGCCCACCAAAGGCAGACGGCCGCGCCGAAGGCGTCGCGATTTTTGAAATAAAAGGCGCAGGCGAGGAGGAGCGGGAAGAGCACCTGCAGTCCGCTGCCCATGAAAACGACGAGCGTGCGCGGCGCCCCGACCATCATGAAGATCGCGTGGCCCGCCTCGTGGAAGATCAGGTGGACGTAGTGCATCGGGCCCGGCGCCCAGCCGAGGTCGGAGACGGCGACGGCGAAATAGCGCAGCGAGAAGAGAAGCAGCCCGAGGGCGAGGATCGCGCTGGCGACGCGATTCCACGCGGCGCGCGGGGCGTGCGCGGGAAAAAGCAGGAGAAGGAGGCGGGCCACGCGCCGAGCGGAACAGATACGGCGGGGCGCGGGGAGAAGAAATCGTGCGACAAACGCATAGCCCGCTTGCGGATGCGGGGCGAAGGGGCAGGGTGCGCCGCTCCGGCTATGAACACATGAATTACGGCGCGGCGAAGATCGGGTGTCCGGTGTGGGCGCATCCTCCGTGGGTCGGGCGCTTTTTCGCGCACGGGGCGCGCCGCGAGGATTACCTGCCGCAATATGCGGGCGTCTTTGGCGCGGCCGAGGGCAACGCCACCTTCTACGGGCTGCCCGCGCCCGCCACGGTGGCGCGCTGGGCGGAGGAGGCGCCGGCCTCCTTCCAGTTTTGTTTCAAGTTCCCCAAGGGTGTCTCGCACGAGGCGCAGTTGATCGGCGCGGGCGCGGGCGACGGGCCCCTGGTCCGCGAATTTCTGGGGCGCCTCGCGCCGCTCGGTCCGCGTCGGGGGCCTTTTTTGCTGCAACTGCATTCCAGCTTCGGACCGGTCCGGCTCGGCGTGCTGCGCGAATGGCTGGCGCGGGTCGCGCGCGCGACGGACGACGACGAGGCGCCGCGCGTGGCGGTCGAGGTGAGGCATCCGGAGTTTTTCGCCGGCGGCGCGGCCGAGGACGACCTGCACGCGGTGCTCGCCGGGGCGGGCGCGGAGCGCTGCGTGTTCGACACGCGCGGGCTCTTTGAGGCGAAGATCGCGCCGGACGACGAACTCTCGCGCGACGCCTTGCGGAGAAAGCCGCGCGTGCCCGTGCGTTTCACCGCGCTCGGCAGGCGACCGGTGGCGCGTTTTGTCGGCGACCCCGCGGTCGACAGCCCGCGCAACGCCGCCCTGCTCGACGAGTGGGCGGGCGTGCTCGCGCGCTGGATCGACGAAGGCCGCGAGCCGCTGTTCTTCGCGCACCATACCGACGACGTGTTCGCGCCGGAGATGGCGCGGCGCCTGCAGGCGCGTTTGCACGCCTTGCGACCGGAGCGTGCGCCGGCTCCGCCGCCCTGGCCGGTCGAGCTCGAGCCGCCGCCACGAGAGCCGGAGCAGCTCGGGCTTTTTTGAACCGGCACAGTCCGCCGGCGCCGCTGTGGGGACCGGGCGTTTTTTGGTCAAAACCGGACCCGGGCTGCCTCGTCTTTGACGCGGCGGCCGCGCGGCGCAGACTGGAGCCATGGACTCCCCCAACTGGCTGCACCCTCGCGAGGAATTGGTGGCGACGATGGACCGGATTTACCGCTACCACATGACGACGACTTCGGGCGGGAATCTTTCGATCCTGGATCCCGACGGCAGCATCTGGATTACGCCTTCGCGAGTGGACAAGGGATCGCTTCGTCCGAGCGATGTCGTGCGCGTGCGGGCCGACGGATCGCGCGAGGGGCTGCATCCGCCGTCCTCGGAGTTTCCCTTCCATCGCGAGATCTACAAGGCGCGCCCCGACATCCGGGCGATCGTCCACGCGCATCCCGGCGCCTTGGTGGCCTTCAGCATCGTGCGCCGTCTGCCGGAGACGCGGGTCCAGACGCATGCGTATCAGGTCTGCGGCAAGATCGCCTACGCGCCCTATGCGTGCCCCGGCAGCCAGGAGCTTGGCGAAAAGATCGCCACTGCCTTCGCGGGCGGAGCGGACTGCGTGATGCTGGAGAATCACGGCGTGGTGATCGGCGGGCGCGATCTCGCGGACGCGTTTCAGCGTTTCGAGACCTTGGAGTTTGTCGCGCAAACGGACATCCGCGCCTCGGCGCTGGGCAAGCTGCGTTTCCTGTCGCCCGAGGCTTTGAACAACCACGCGGTGCCGGACCACGGCGTGTTGGCGGCCGCGGCGCCGAGCAACGTCGAGAAGGAACTGCGCGCGCAGGTGTGCGAGTTCACGCATCGCGCGTATCGGCAGCGTCTGATGATCAGCACGGCGGGTTCGATCTCGGCGCGGGTGGACGCGGCGCATTTCGTGACCACGCCGCGCCGGCGCGACCGCCTGGAGCTGACGGCGGAAAACCTCGTGCGCGTGTCGCGCGACGCCTGCGAGCAGGGCAAGCGCGCGAGCCGCACCAGCCGCCTGCACGGCTTGATCTACGCGGCGGATCCGGAGGTCGGCGCGGTGATCAACGCGCAGCCGATGTGCGCGAGCGCGTTTTGCATGACGGACACGGAGTTCTCCTCGCGGACGATTCCGGAGAGCTACCTCGTGCTGGGCGACGCGCCGAAGGTGCCCTTCGCCGACGTGGTGACCGACGCCGAGGCGCTGGCGGCGCGGATGTCGCTCAAGAAGTGCCCGGTGCTGCTGATCGAGAACGAAGGCGCGTTGATCGTGGGTCGCACGCTGCTCGAGGCCTTTGATCGGCTCGAGGTTTTGGAAGCGACGGCGGAGGCGCTGCAGTTGAGCCGCCCGCTGGGGCCCCTCGTGCCGATGCCGGACAGCGCGCTCGCGGAGCTGCGGAAGGCGTTCGGGATGGAGTAGGGAAAAAGTGTGCGGAATCCAAGCCGATCGCATTGGGGTCAATGCGCTCCACCGAGGTGACATGCAGGTGGAACGCGTTGACCTCAACGCGTTCGGCTTGGGAGCGTCCCGGTATGGAGCAACCGCGCGAATATCCCGGCCGTTTGCGGCATGACGTGCCTGGCTGGGTGAAGGCGGGCGCGGTGTTCCATGTGCGCATCCGTGTGGCTCCGGAGCCGGCGATTCCGCTGACGGAGCCGGCGCTGGCCGCTCAGTTGCTCGCTGCGGTGAAACGCTACCACGAAAGCGGCCGCTGGTGGTGCCGCTTGGTCGTGCTGATGCCAGATCACCTGCACGCGATGCTTTCGTTTCCGGAGCACGGTCCGGGGATGGCGGCGACGGTGCGGGACTGGAAGCGCGGAACGGCGCGGTTCCAAGGCGTGGAGTGGCAGACGAATTTTTTTCGATCATCGCCTGCGTTCGGAGAGCGAGGCGGACGAGGCGTGGACCTATTTCGGCAACAATCCGGTGGCGAAGGGATTAGTGGCGCGCGTGGATGATTGGCCGTGGCGGTGGAGCCCGTTTGACGCGTGATGCGCGGAGGAGTCGAAAAGCGCATTGGGGTCAATGCGCTCCACCGGTGAAACGCGTTGACCTCAACGCATTCGACAAGCCGCGAAGGCTCTCATTCCGGCAGGAAGACGACGGGCTTTTCGTAGATCGCGAGCACGATGCAGCCGGATTCGCTTTCCAAGCTGTGGCGCGTGCCGGGCGGGTTGATGACCAGCGTGCCCGCCGAGGCGGTGCCGTTTTGATCCGTCTGCGAACCGGCGAGCACGAGGATGTGTTCGTAGCCGGCATGCTCGTGAAGGCGCACTTTGCCGGCCCGTCGGTAGCGCAGGAGAGCGGCGCCGGGGCCGGTCACTCCGTCGCCGTAGAGGCGGTGGATTTCCACGTCCTCGCCGAAGGGTTGCCAAGGCAAGGTGTCCTGCCACTCGGCGATGCGGTGCAGGTCGCGGAGCTCGATGGGCGAGGCGGGCGCGACGGACGGAGGCGTGGCGTCGGAAGACATCGGTGACGTGAAACCGACGGGCTAGACGGAGATGCCGGCGATGAAGGCGGCGGAGCTGGCGACGGCGCCGAAGACGCCTCCCTGCATCTTGATCATCTTGAGCGCGGCGGCGTGGTTGCCGGCGTCGGTCGCGCCGGTGCAGTCCTCGAGCAGCACGCACTCGAAGCCGCGGTCGTTGGCCTCGCGCATGGTGGTGTGAACGCAGACGTCGGTGGTGATGCCGCAGAGCGCGATGTTCTCGATGCGGCGGCGGCGCAGGAGCATGTCGAGGTCGGTGCCGTAGAAGGAGCCCTTGCCGGGCTTGTCGATGACGGGCTCGCCGACGAGCGGCGCGAGCTCGGGGATGATTTCCCAGCCGGGCTCGCCGCGGGTGAGGATGCGGCCGCAGGGGCCGGGGTCGCCGATGCCGGCGCCGATGCGCTGGCTGCGCCAGCGTTTGTTGGCGGGCAGGTCGGAGAGGTCGGGACGGTGGCCCTCGCGGGTGTGGAAGACGTGAAACCCGCCCGCCCGCGCGGCCGCGAGCACGCGCCTGATCGGCTCGATGGGCGCGCGGGTGAGCGAGAGATCGTAGCCCATCTTGTCGACGTAGCCGCCGGGGCCGCAGAAGTCGGTCTGCATGTCGATGACGATGACGACGGTGTTCTCCGGGCGGAGGTCGCCGTTGTAGGGCCAGGGATAGGGATCGGCGAGGATGGTGCGGCTCATGTAGTGGACGAGAGGATGGGTTTTGGTGGACGGGCGGGTGCCTCCGCCCGTGGCTCGGGTTCCAGGCGGCGGGCGCAGGGACGCGCCCGCCCACCTTTTGGGGGAGAGAAAACCAAGCCCGGATGTTAGCGGGCGCCCTCGGTGGCGAGGTCGTCGTCTTCCGTCTCCTCCGCCTCGGCCGCGACCGGCTCGGCGGAGGGGGCCTTGGCGAATTTCGCGCAGCCGAGGAGCACGCCGCCCATCAGGAGATAGCTGATGGCGACGAGTGGCGACTGGGCGACGCCGATGGCGTGGCCGTGCATGAAGCCGAAGAAGGTGAGAACCGCGCCGGCCGCGGCGAAGCCGCCCGCCTTGACGAAGTCGCGGTCGATGATGAATACGCCGATCGAGCCGAGGATGAGGCCGCCGAGGATCGAGCCTCCGCCGACGATCTCGAGGCCGCGGAAGAGCACGCCTTGGTTGACCATGGCGGCGGCGAGCTCGTCGGATACGGAGAGGACTCCGGCGGCGGCGAGCGCGCCGCCGATGAGGGTGACGGCCCAGTGCGCCATGTGCGGGGCGAGCGAGAGGATGATCGCCGGGGCGTGGCGTTTGGGCGTTTCCTGGAAGGCCTGCGAGCCGATGAGCATCGCGATGTATAGGAGGATGGGGATGATCGCGACGCTCGGGATGAGCGCGAGCATGACGGAGATGGTGCCGAGCCAGCAGAGCAGGATCACGGCGATGCCGGTGGCGGCGGAGTAGCCGATACGGCCACCCATCGCCTTCCAGCCGGGATGGCCGATGTAGACGGCGTTGATAAAGGGGTTGCCCATGAGGCAGCCGATCAGGCTGACCACGCCGTCCGCGGTGAGGACGCGGGTGGTGGGGAACTCGTCGCCGGCGACGGCGGCGCTCTCGACGTTGTCGATCGCCTCGACGAGGTCGTAGATGCCGAAAGGGATCGCGGTGACGAGGATCACGCCGAGGAATTCGAATCCGGAGAAGACGTGGTCGACGGCGGGCAGCGGCACGCTGAAGCCGAAGTTGGCGAAGGAGTCGGTGAGGCCCTTGAACGAGAGGCCGCCGTAGTTGAGACCGAATACGTTCGAGCCCCAGGCGATAGCGGTGCCGACAGCGATGGCGATCAGGCCGGCGGGGATGCCCTTGAAGTAACGGACGCCGCCGAACCAGCTCAGGAGGATGACGGTGAAGCAGACGAGGCCGATCACAGGGGTGAGAAACATCTGCACGGCGGGGCTCATCGCGATGAAGGTGACGGACACGCCGGCGAGGGTGCCGAGGAGCGCGGCGCGCGGGGTGATCTTGCGGATCCATGGGCCGACGAAGCCGCCGAGCATGAGGACGAAGCTCTGGATGAAGACCCAGGTGAGGCCGGCCTCCCAGCCCTTGACCGGGTCCCCGGTCTTGCTCGCGATCGGGAGCATGATGACGAAGATGACGACGAACATGTGCGGCACGCTGATGCCGGAGGGCAGGGCGCAGACGTCGGTGCGGCCGGTTTTCTTGGCGAGTTTGTAGGCGAGCCACGCGTAATACATCGTGGACAGGCAGAGCATGAGGCCGACGGCGGGGAGGATGCGGCCGAAGACGAGGCCGTCGGGCATCTTGAGCACGAAGCGGAGGAGCGCGGTGAGGGTGAGGAGGTTGACGAGGATGTTGGTGCCGAAGCCGAAGAAGGCGTTCCAATCGCCGGGGACCCAGAGCTTGGGTTTGGTGGTGGTGATCATGACGGAGTGCGGTCGAAGGTTGGAGGACTGAGGGTGGACGAAGCGGGGGTCGGACCTAGCCGAGCGCCGCGAGAAGGTGGAAGGAGTGGCCGACCCAGCCGAAGATGCCGCCCTGGGCCTTGATCATGCGCAGGCCCATCTCCTGGAACTCCGGGAAATAGGAGCCCACGCAATCGGAGGGCACGAAACAATCGTAGCCGCGGTCGTTGGCCTCGCGCACGGTGGTGTTGACGCAGACCTCGGTGGTGACGCCGGTGACGACGAGCTGGCGGATGCCGCGATTCTGGAGGATGCCGTGGAGATCGGTTGCCCAGAAAGCGCCCTTGCCGGGCTTGTCGACGACGGGTTCGCCGGGGAGCGGATAAAGCTCGGGGATGATGTCGTGGCCCGGCTCGCCGCGCACGAGGATGCGGCCCATGGGCCCGGCGTCGCCGATGCAGGTGGCGCCGCGGCCGCGGATTTTTTTCGCCGGGGGCAGGTCGGCCAGGTCGGGCCGGTGGCCTTCGCGCGTGTGGATGACGGCTAGGCCGCGCGCACGCCAGGCGGCGAGCAGGCGGCGGTTGGGCTCGATGGTGCGGCGAAGCTGCGAGACGTCGTTGCCCAGCGCCTCGCCGAAGCCGCCGGGCTCGAGGAAGTCGCGCTGCATGTCGATGATGAGCAGCGCGCACTCCGCGGGGAGGAGGGGGAACTCGTAAGGTTCGGCGTCGATGGGAATCGGCAGCGGCATGCGGGAGAGCGAGGAGCTGGGAGCGTGGAGCAAGGAGCCGGAAGACCAGCCGGACGGAAGAGCGGCGGGCCGGCGCGTTTTTAGAAGAAGACGGTGACGCCGGAGTAGACCTGGGCGGTGTCGTCGGTCGGCGAGCCGAAGCCGCCGTCGGTGGCGAGCTGCTTGAGGTTGTCGTCCTCGAAGCTCATGTAGCGAAAGCCGAGGTGGGCGCTCCAGAAGCCGTAGCCCTTGGGCATGAAATCCATCGGGACGGTGGCTTTGAGCCCGACCTCCCAGAGCGCGACGGTGGAGCTGTCGCCGAAGGTTTCGCCGTAGAATTCGTTGTCGGGGAGCAGGGCGCGGAGCGGGGCCTCGAGTTTCACTTTGCCGAGCTGCACGGCGGGCGTGACGCCGACCTCGAGGTAGTAGCTGGAATCGACGCCGAAGTTGGCCGCGGCGGTGGCCTTGTTATCGAGTTCTTTCCAGAAGAGGAGGTAGGGATGAAGGGCGAAGGCGCCGAGCAGATCGGTGTCGTTGTAGCCGAGTTTTACCTCGAGATGTTCGGAGGTGCCGATGTCGAGGATCTGCATGCAGAACGCGGTGTAGGTGACATCGAGTTTCCAGTTTTTCCCAAGGCCGAAGGAGACGCCGAGGATCGGGTCGATCTCGATGAAGTTGGTCTCGCTGCTTCCTGGCGCGAGGCCCTCGGGTATGCCGTCCGTGGCGTAGTCGCTCCAGAAGCCGGCGATGAGGGTGATGTCGTTGAGGACGGCGTCGGGTTTTCCGTCATAGGCGTCGAGGAAGCCGAGGAAGAGCGGCTGGATGGTGACGCCCTCGTCCTGCACGATCATGCCGCGCGGGGTGAGGTATTTGTCGGAGACT
>CBIHRE010000044.1:0-16066 GCA_966212385.1 uncultured Akkermansia sp.
TCGGCGCGAAGCTGTTCGGTGATGTCCCGGACGATCACGAGGCGGGCCGGACGCTCCTCGAACATCATGGGCAGGGAGTGCGTCTCGACGGTGAGCAGGGCACCGTCGCGCCGAAGGTGAATCCAGCGGCCGGCGCGATCATCCTCGGGTTCGAGACCGCAGGCCCGGCGCTCGGCGAGATAGGCGCGAAAACGGGCCGACTCCTCGGGCGAGCGGATGTCGTGGACGGTCATCGCGAGAAACTCCTCCCGGGAGTAGCCGTAGGTGGCGAGGGCGGCCTGGTTGACGTCGAGAAAGCGAAAGCTCTCCGCGTCGCGTATCCACATCGGGAGCGGGTTGAGCGCGAAAAGACGGCGGAAGGCGGCCTCGGTGTCGCGGCGGGCGCTCTCCGCGATCTGGAGCCGGGCCTCCGTGTCCGGGCGGGGGCGGCCGGGTTCGGCGGGCGAGGCGGCGCGTGGGTCGGACGGGGCGGGAGGTGGAACAGGCTCGGGCATCGGTGGTGGCCGGGGCGGCGAATATCGCGCTCGGAGAGGCGCGGGAAAATAAAAATCCCCCGGGGGATTTACCCGGGGGACCGGAGGGACGGGGGCGCTTAGCCGCCGTGCTCGGCGAGCCCGCGCTCGGCCTCGATGGCGGCCTGGCAGCCCATGCCGGCCGCGGTGATGGCCTGGCGATAGACGTGGTCGGCGCAATCGCCGGCGACGTAGACGCCTTCCACCTTGGTTTTCACCTGCGATCCGGCGAGGGGCTTGAAGTAGCCGCCCTCGTCCACGTCCAGCGCGGAGGCGAAGGGGCCGGTGTTGGGCACGTGGCCGATGGCGACGAAGACGCCCTTCAGCGGGAGCACGCGCTCGGCGCCGGTATTGACATCCTTGATACGCAGGCCGGAGACGGCGCCCTGCTCGACGCCCTCGACGGCGACCGGGACGGCGTTCCAGACGCATTCGATCTTCGGGTGCGAGGTGGCGCGATCGGCCATGATCTTCGACGCGCGAAGGGTGTCGCGACGATGCACGAGATAGACCTTGCTCGCGAAGCGGGTGAGGAAGAGGGCCTCCTCGGCCGCGCTGTCGCCGCCGCCGATGACGGCCACGTCCATCTTGCGGTAGAAGGCGCCGTCGCAGGTGGCGCAGGTGGTGACGCCCTTGCCGCCGTAGAGTTCTTTCTCGCCGGGCACGCCGGTCATGCGGGGCGAGGCGCCGGTGGCGATGATGACGCTCTTGGCGAGGATGACGCGGTCGCCGCAGACGATTTTACGCGGCGAGGCCGAAAAATCGACCGATTGCACCTGGGCCTGCTCGAAGCGGGCGCCGAACTTGGTCGCCTGCTCGCGTAGGTTTTGCATGAGCTGGAAGCCGTCGATGCCGTGGGGAAAGCCGGGGAAGTTCTCCACCTCGCTCGTCGTGGTGAGCTGGCCGCCGGGGAGGCTGCCCTCGATGATCAGGGGATTGAGGTTGGCGCGACCGGTATAGATGGCGGCGGTGAGGCCGGCGCATCCGGTGCCGACGATGACGACGTTTTCGACGGGGGAAGACATGAAAAAGAAACAGCGAAGGCGACAGGTTGCGCGAGGCTTGGCAACCCGCAAGCGGGAGGGGCGGCCCGCCCTGCGACGGGCCCCGTTTTCTCAAAACAATCGCAGGAGGGAACGGGGCCCCACGTCGATAAAGGTCTCTCGTTCCGCGGAGGGGCGGGGGAGGCGGCGCAGGAGGCGTCCGCGAGCGTCGAAAACGCCGATGGCCGAGGCGTCCGCCAAGGACGCGAAGTATTCGCGCCTGTCGGCGTCGAAGGCGAGCGACATGCCCTGCACCGGGGTGTCGAGCGGCAGCGTCCCGAGCAAGGCTCCGGTGGGGCTGAAGCGAAGCACGCGGTCGCTGGTTTGCGCGGGGAGGATGAGCAACTCGTCCTTCAGGGAATCGTAGGCGACGCCCCAGGCGGGGTCTTGGAGCGTCTCGAGTTTGTGGTAGTGCTCCAACTCGCCGTTGAGGTCGGTTTCGAAGACGGCGGGCGCGGTGGGATCGGTGAAAAACAGGTGTCGATCGCGGGAGCGGATGGCTAGGTCGTGCCCGCCGAGCGGAAGGGCGGGGGCCCGGAAGGAACGCTTGATGGCAGCGGCGGGGCGGTCGATCACCCGCACTTGGTTGCCCGGGAAGAGCCGGATGAAAAAGTGATCGGTGTAAGGATCGTAAGCCATGCCGAGCACATGCTCGCCGTAGTCGACATAGGCGGGAACGCCGGCGGTTTCGTCTCCGGTCATCGGATCGACGTCGCGGATGGTCGGGCCGAGCGCGGGCGAATACAGATATGCATGCCCGGGACCGGGCGTGCTGCAGCCGGCGGAGAAGAGGGTGACGCAGGCAAGAAGAGGAAAAGCCACGCGGAATCTCTTTGCTCGGGAGGCGAGGCCGCTTTGTGGGTGACCGGCTTGCGAAGCTTGGCGCGTGGTGACTTGCTCTTTCATCGACACTTTCTCTCCGGATAGGCCTGAACGGACTGACTCCACAAGACATTTGCGAGGCTGCGGATATCTTCTTGGCCGACCTGACGAGGCGATGGTGCGGTGCTCACTTTCTCCATGAACGATAATCCTGTTTCTCATTCTCTGCCGAAGGTCGGCGTGCTGGGCCTGGGCATCATCGGTGCGATCTGGGCGCGCCATTACGCGACGGCGGGCGTGCTCGGCGGGGTTTGGAACCGCACGGCGCGGCCGGATGCTCCGGCCTGGCGAGGCTCGCCCGAGGAGGTGGCGAGCGCGGTCGATGTCATTCAAATCGTGGTGGCCGATCCGGCCGCGGTGCGGGAGGTGCTCGCGCGAATCCTGCCCAGGCTTGGGCATGGGAAAGTGGTGGTGCAGTCGAGCACCATCGATCCGGACGCGAGCGAAGAGTTTCGCCGAAGCGTCGAAGGGGCGGGAGCGCGTTACCTCGAGGCGCCCTTCACCGGAAGCAAGCCGGCGGCGGAGCAGCGCCAGACGGTTTTCTATCTCGGTGGAGAGGCCGCGCTGATTGCCTGGCTGGAGCCGCTGCTGGCGCTGGTGTCGGTGACCCGGCTGCACATCGGTGACAATCGGCAGGCGGCGGCGCTCAAGCTGGCGATGAATCTCAACATCGCGGTGCAAACGCAGGGCTTGATCGAGGCGCGGGCCATCGCGAGCGCGGCCGGCATCGGCGACGAGGTGTTTTACGGCGCCTTGGCGCGGAACGTCGGCTACTCGGGCCTGGTGAAACTCAAGGAGCCGAAGCTGCGCGCGGGCGATTTTTCCCCGCAATTCTCGGTGAAGCATCTGCACAAGGACCTGCGCCTCGCGTCGAAGGCCGCGGGCTGCGCCGAGCTGCCCGCGCTGGACGCGGTGCGCGAGCAGTTGAAAACCGCGGAGGCGAGGGGACTGGGCGACGAGGACTTCATCGCGCTGGCCAAGGTGCTGGGCGCCTAGCCCGCCGTGGACCGAGTAGCGGCGCGCCGCGTGCGCGAAGCGTCGCTACTGGCGCGAAGTGTTCAGACTGGCCGAGTGGCGGCGCTGGAAGTCGCTGGGACTGCAGCCGAAGGCTTTTTTGAAAAGCCGGGAGAAGTGGAGCTGGTCGGCGAAGCCGGCGGCGGCCGCCGCGTCCTTCACCAGCAGGGGCGCGGTCGAAAGAAGGCGGGCGGCGGTATCCAGTTTCCGGCGCGTGAGGCAGCGCTGCGGGGTGTCGCCGCGGAAGCGCGCGAAAAGCCGGCAAAGGTGGGCGGGATCGACCTTCGTGGCGGCGGCGAGATCGCTCAGCGAGGAAAGCGAACTGTGGCGATGCTCGATGACGTGAAGGGCGCGTTGCAGCGTGGCGTAGGCGCGAGGGCTGCCGGCGCCGGCGGAGCGGGGCCGCTCGCCGCTTTTCAGCAGGAGCAGGCGAAGATAGGCGGAGGCGATTTCGTGGCGCATCGGGCTTTCGCCGCCTCCCTCGCGAAGGAGTTCTTCCAGGAGATTTCGTATGCTCTCCACGTCGGCGATCACGCCGCAGCAGGGCGGCGCGATCTCGAGCCGGGCCATCAGATCCAGGCTTTCCCGTCCGAAAAAATCGACGAAATACTTCTGCAAGGGACGCCGGGAGTCGCTCGCGATCTGATGCGAAACGCCGGGGCCGTAGGTGAAAAAGTGCCCGGGGCGCAGCCGGGTTTCGCGGTCTCCCAGGCGGAGCGTGCCGGTCCCTTCCGCGACGAATTCCCAGACGAAGGACCCGTAGCCCGGGCGCTCCACGCGGTAGTCGGGAAGGCAGCGCTCGAAGCCCGCGCAGGACACGGTGAGCGCGCGGGTCGTCCGCGGCTCCATGTCCAGGCAGGCGTATCGGGCGTCGGTGACTTGGGTGGAAAACGGCGGCAGCGCCGATGGGCTCATAGCCGCGCTTTGAAGACGAGCGCGGCCGGGCTGGCAATTTTTCCGGTCAGGGGCTCGATCACGAGCGCGCCGTCTTCCTGGCGCCAGCGGGGCTTTTCGCCTTCCGCGCCGAGAACCGTGAGCTCCGAGATCGACGCGGCGGAGCGGCCGAGGGCGGCGAGGCGCAGCGGCTCGGCGGGGACGCCTAGGGCGATGATGTAGAGGGTCCGGCCGTCCTTGCTCACGGTGTAGCGGACATCGGCGGCGCTGAAGGGCTTGCCCTTGCCCTCGTTGAAGCCTTGCGCGGAGAGCGCGACACCCTCGCTCGCGGGGCCTTCGCCGAAGGTCTTCCAGGGGCGGGTGGCGAAGATGGCCTCGCCGTTGATCGCGATCCAGGCGCCGATCTCCTTGAGGATGGCCTCCTCCTTCTCGTCGATGGAGCCGTCGCCGCGGACGGGGACGTTGAGGAGCAGGTTGCCGTTTTTGCTCACGATGTCCGCGAGCATGTGGACCACGGTGCGGGCGGATTTGTAATGATTTCTTTCATACAGGCCCCGGTCGTAGTGCCAGCCTCCGATGCAGGTGTCGGTCTGCCAGGGGCGAGGGAGGATGGTGGCGGGGACGCCGCGCTCGATGTCCCACACGAGCGCCTTCTGCTGGTCGTCGGAGAGGATCTTGCCGAAGAGCACGCCGGCGTCGTTCGTGCCGCGGCGGGCGAGGTTGGCGTTGTAGAAGTGGGCGGCGATCTTGAGGCCGGCGTCGCTCACCGGCCAGAGGGGGAGGGCGGTGTCGTCGAAGTAGAGGAGGTCGGGCTTCGCCTGGTTGATGAGATCGACGGTGCGGTCGTAGAACGCCTGGCAATAGGCGGCGTCGGGCAGGGTGACGCCGTTCTCCCAGTTCCAGCGGTTGTGAATCGAGCCGAGATTCTGGAATCCGGGGCTTGGAGCGTGGTTCTGGGCGTAGAGCTCCTGAGGATCGAGGCCTTCCCACCATTTGCCTTTGCCGTCGGCGAGGGTGAGTTTGCCGTCGTAGGGGACGCCGGCCTTGTCCCCTTCGCGGTCGGCGCCTTGCGCGACCTCATACCAGGACCAGGCGTGGGCGGCGTGGACGCTGACGCCGAAGGGGAGGCCTTGGGTCTTGGCCGCCGCGGCCCAGCCGGCGATGATGTCCTTTTGCGGGCCGACACGGACGGAATTCCACGCGTGGTGTCTGCTGGCCCAGAGGTCGAGGTTGTCGTGATGGTTGGCCATCGCGAAGAAATAGCGCGCGCCGACCTTCTTGTAGAAGGCGACGAGTTTTTCCGGCTCCCACTTTTCGGCTTTCCAGTCGTGGATCACCTCTTTGAAACCGGCTTCCGACGGGTGGCCGTAGCGCTCGAGCTGGCGTTTATATTGCCAGTGCCCCTGCGAATACATGTTGCGAGCATACCAGTCGCCAGCCTCGGGCTGGCATTGCGGCCCCCAGTGCGCCCAGATGCCGAATTTGGCGTCTCGAAACCACTCGGGCGCGGAGTAGGCGGAGAGCGAATCCCAGGACGGGGCGAAGGGACCGGCGGCCACCGGCTCGGTCTCGGTCCGCACGGTGGAGACCGGAGTGCGGTCGGAGGAAATGGAGGCCGTGGCGGGAACGACGGCCGGTATGGCGAGAAGAGCGCAGAGCAGAGAGGCGGGTTTGAGCACGTGTTTCATGGGGCGCCCGGATAATAGCGGACGCCGAGAAGGTTCGCCATGCACGAGCATGCGTGGTTTGTGTAGAAAACACGCATGCAGCCGGCCCAATCCGTTCACCAGCGCTGGAGGAGCCTCGCGGTGGCGAGCGCGCCGCAGATCCTGACCTGCGCGCATTGCGTGCTGCTCGAGTGGGAGTATGACGAGTTGTCGGCGCCGTTCTGGCGCTGGTATTGGAACGATCGGCCGGGGGCCTGGTTGGTCCTGCCGCGCGAGCGGGTGCCGATCGAGCCGGGACGCGTCGTGCTCATCCCTCCGCACACCTCCTTCGGCACCGGATGCAGGGGGCCGGTGGGGCATTTTTATGTGCATTTCGCGCTTGGGCTGGACCGGGTGGCGACGCCGGGGCGGGTTTTCCAGCACACGCCCGCGCCTTCCGAGCAGACGATGATCCGACGGCTGGTTGCGCTAGGCGAAGGAGCCGGGGAGGCGTCGCCGCTGACGACCGCGTTTCTTTTGCAGTCGGTGGTGAACGCTTCGTTGGCGCGGATACCCGACGAGTATTGGGAAGGGCGGCTGACCGACCCCCGCATCGCGCGAGCCTTGGAGGTCTTGGATCGGGATGACGCGGAGACCGACAACTCGGCGCTCGCCCGCGAGGCCGGCATGAACACGAACGCGTTCATCCGGAAATTTCTTCAGGCGACGGGGCACACGCCCCACCGCTATCGGCTGAGGCTGCGGACCGAGCGGGCGGCGGCGTGGCTGCGCGAGGGGAAAATGAGCATCGAGGAGGTGGCGACAGCGGCGGGATTCTGCGACCGCTTTCATTTCTCCCGGGTGTTCAAACAGGTGATGGGGACCAGCCCGGCTTCCTACCGGCGTGCGGAAGGGCGTATAGGCTGACCCGGTCCGAGGGCGGGCGACGGCACGAAGGCCCGTCTGGTTCAAGCGCGACCGCGCTGGCGGAGATTGTCGATCGCGACGGCGACGATGATGACCGCGCCCATCACGATTTCCTGGGTGTATTGGGGCCAGCCCATCTTCACTCCGCCGTTTCGTAGGATGGTGATGATGAGGGCGCCGATCATGGTGCCGAGAATGGTGCCTCGGCCGCCGAGCAGGCTGGCGCCGCCGATGACCGCGGCGGCGATCACGAAAAGCTCGTAGCCGATGGCTTCCGTGGGCTGGCCGATGGCGCCGAGCCGCGCGAAAAACAGGACGCCGGCCAGGCCGCTGAAAAGGCCGCCGAGCATGTAGACGGCGATCTTTGTCCGAGAGACGGGCACGCCGCAGAGCACGGCGGTTTTTTCATTGGAGCCGAGGGCGAAAATGTGGCGGCCGAGGCGGGTGTAGCGGAGGAACAGCGCGGTGAGGATGGCGGCGCCGATCACGAGCCAGACCGCGAGGGGGAGGAATGGCCAGGTGTGGAGGTTCTTCGAAGGCTCGAGCAGGCGGGCGATCCAGAGGTCCTGCACCTCGGCCGGCGTGTAGATGTTCTGCTCGTTGGCGACGAGCTTCGCGAGGCCGCGCGCCATCTGCATGGTGCCGAGCGTGATGATGAAGGGCACGATGCGCAGCCAGGTGACGAGCGCGCCGTTGATGAAACCGATGAAGACCGACACGCCTATCGCGGCGGCGATGGCGGCCAAGGGCAGGAGCACGGGGTGGGCGACCACGAGCTTTTGTTCCTCCGGGCCGAGGTTGAGCACGTAGGCGGTGGTGATCATCGACAGGGCGATGGAGGAGCCGGCGGAGAGATCGATGCCGCCGGCGATGATGACCAGGGTCATGCCGATCGCGGCCATGGCGACGACGGCGATGTCTTGCAGCATGAGCTGCGTGTTGGCGTCGGACATGAAGCCTTTGCCCGCCGGGGTGAGGATGGCGAAGAAGGCATACACGGCGGCGAGCGCGGCGAGGCGGCCGAGCATCGCGACGACGCGGGAGGATTTTTTGGAGGCGGACGGAGCGGCGGAACTCATCGATTGAAATTTTTAACCACGAATCACACGAATGGGCACGAATGTCGGAGGATTGTTATCCGTGCAGGTCCGTGAAATCCGTGGTGAAGGATCGGCTCAGGCGCGTTGGTCCTGGCCGGTGGCGGCGAGCATCAGGGAGTGCTCGTTCCACTCCGAGACGGGGCGGGCTTCGCCGAGCACGCCGCGGGTCATGACGGCGATGCGGTCGCAGATGCCGAGGAGCTCGGGCAGGTAGCTGGAAACGACGAGCACGGCCTTGGGGGCTTTGCCGGCGGCGGGATCGCCGAGAGCGAGTTTGTCGATCCAGGAGTAAATCTGAGCCTTGGAGCCCACGTCGATGCCGCGGGTGGGCTCGTCGAGGAGCAACACGTCGCAGTCGTGGTGCAGGAGCCGGGCGATGGCGACTTTCTGCTGATTGCCGCCCGAGAGCGCTTCCACGGGTTGCTCGCCGCCCTGGCATTTGATCGGGAACGCCTTGATCCACGGCGCGGCGGCCGCGTTTTGGCGCGAGGGGCGGACGAAGCGCCATGGGCCGAGACCGTCCAATCTGGAGAGCGTGAGATTTTCGGCGATGGAGAGGTTTTGCGCGAGTCCTTCGGTCTTTCGGTCCTCGCTTACGAGGCCCACGCCTTGGGCCCAGCGCAGGGCGGGACCGCCGGAGCCGGCGGGGGCGCCGGCGATGCGCACTTCGCCCGCGGCGACGGGATCGAGGCCGAAGAGCGCGCGCAGGGTCTCGGTGCGGCCGGAGCCGATCAGGCCGGCGATGCCCACGACCTCGCCGCGATGGAGCGCGATCGAGGCGGACTTGGGCGCTTTGGCTCCCGACAGGGAACGCAGTTCGAGAATCGGTTCCCCGGCCTTGCGGTGCGAGCGGGGGTAAAGATCGGCGACGTCGCGGCCGACCATCATGGAGATGATCTTGTCGACGGGCACCTGGCCGACGACGCCGTGGCCGATCGTCTCCCCGTCGCGGAGAACGGTGAAACGATCGCAGAGCGCCTCGATCTCCTCGAGTGCGTGGCTGATGTAGACGACACCCACGCCTTTCGCCTTTAGGCGGCGGACGAGGGAGAAAAGCGCCTGGACGTCTTTTTGCGTCAGCGAGCTGGTGGGCTCGTCGAGGACGAGAACCTTGCAACCGACGGCGACCGCGCGGGCGATCTCGACGAGCTGTTGTTCGGCGATCGACAACTCTTCGACAAGAGTCGCGGGATCGAGCGCGGTGAGTCCCACCTCGTCGAGGGCGCGACGGGCGATGGCCCGGGTTTCGCGCCAGTTCATGAAAGGGCCGCGCGTGGGCTCGATGCCGAGCAGGATGTTCTCCATCGCGCTGAGGTGGGGCGCGAGGGCGAGTTCCTGGTAGATCATGCACACGCCCAGCGCGCGGGCGTGGAGGGGGCCGGAGGGCAGGTAGGGTGCGCCTTCAAAGTTCATCTCGCCGGAGTCGGCGGCATGCGCGCCGGAGAGCACCTTCATGAGGGTGCTTTTCCCGGCGCCGTTTTCACCGATGAGCGCGAGAACCTCGCCGCGGGCGAGCGTGAGATCGACGCCCTTCAGCGCCTGCGTGGCGCCAAAGGATTTTTTCACGCCGCGCACGCTGAGGAGCGCGGTGGAGGGCGAGGCATCGGACATGCGCGGCGAGTGGGAAGCGAAGGACGGGCGAGGGCGCGAGGCGACTTACTTGGCGAGGTCGGCCTTGGTCTTAACGGTCACGCCGGTGTCGACGTAGGCCTCGACGGGTTTGCCGTTGAGATGGTCGACGAGGGATTTGACGCCGAGGTAGCCCATCTTTTCGGGATCTTGGACGACCAGCGCGTCGATGATGCCGGTCTGCAGGCCTTGGATGAGGAGGGTGGAGTCGTCGAAGCCGACGACCTTGGCGGTGACCTCGACGCCCTTTTTGTGGAGGGCCTTGAGGGCGTTGTAAGCGCCCTCGGCGGTGACTTGATTGGAGGCGAAGACACCGGCGAGCTCGAGTTTGCCGTTTTTGACGTAGTTGCCGAGGAGGGTCTCGGCGACGCGCTGGGCGCCGGCCATGGAGCCATCGGTGAATTGTTGGGCGACGAGCTTGAGGGCGGGGGTCTTGGCGAGCTCGGCGGTGAAGCCTTCCTCGCGCAGGCGGGTGCTGGCGGAGCCTTCGGTGAAGCGGATCATGAGCACTTGGCCGCCATGGGCGGGCGTGGCGCCGACGAGGTCGACGAGCGTTTTTCCGGCGGTGGCGCCGGCGGCCTTGTTGTCGGTGGCGACGAAATTCGTGTAGTCGGTCCCGGCCTTGCCGGCGAGAGGCGAGTCGAAGATGGCGACGGGAATGCCGCGTTTCGCAGCGCTGCGGACGTGGGGCGCGAGGGCTTTGTCGTCGCAGGGCGCGAGCAGGATGCCTTGGAGGCCGGAGGCGGCGAGGTTGTTGAAGATGCCGATCTGGTCGGCGACCTTGGAGTCGTCGAGCGGGCCCTGCCACTCGAGCTCGACGCCGAATTCGGCGGCGGCGCGGCGCGCGCCGGCCTCGGCCGCCTTCCAATAGGAGTGCGTGGTGGCCTTCGGGATGGCGGCGATGGTGATTTTCTTGGCGGCTTCGGCGGCCTGGCCGGAGGCGGGGAGGAGCAGGCCGATCGCGGCGATGGCGGCGGCGAGGAGTGCGGGGCGGAGGAGGGCGGGGCGGGTCGTGATCATGGGGAAAGGGATTTGGCGGTGGAGTGAAAGGTTCCCGAGACGGTGCGGATCGGCCGTCCGTTTCTTTTACCGTTTATCAGGGCGGATCGTGGGTGGGGAGTATGTGGCTCGCCGGCTCGGATTGGCATGTGTTTTGCCGGGAAGCTCAAGCAAGACCATAGATGCGGCGGGCGTTGTCGCCGAAGACCGCGGCGCGTTCGGCCGGGCTCAGGGCCGCCAGCGCGGATTCGACGGTCGATTTCCAGTCGGAGTAGCCGACGCCGGCGAGGCAGACGGGCCAGTCGCTGCCGAAGAGCAGACGGCCTGGACCGAAGGCTTCGAGCGCGACGTCGAAGTAAGGGCGGAGCTGCTCGGGAGACCAGCGGCGCACGTCGGCCTCGGTGACCATGCCGGAGAGCTTGCAGGCGACGTGGGGGCGGCGCGCGAGCTCGCGGATGTTTTTCGCCCACGGCTCGAGTTCGCCGGGGCCGATGCGAGGTTTGGCGATGTGGTCGACGACGAACACTTGGTCGGGATGGCGATCAACGAAGGTGACGGCGTTGGGGAGATGGCGCTCGAAAATCAGGATGTCGTAGACGAGGCCGCGGCGGGTGAGGGCGCGGATGCCGCGGTTGAAGTCGTCGCGCAGCATGTAGGCGTCGTCGGGCTCGCCTTGAATCACGTGGCGGAAGGCGCGCAATTTGCCCGCGATGGCGGCGGGGTGGGCGGCGAGGCGGTCGAGGTGCGTTTCGAGATCGGGCGCGACGAGCGGCGCCCAGCCCACGATGCCGCGGATAAAATCGTGGCTCGCCGCGAGGTCAAGGAGCCAGCCGGTCTCGACGAGGGATTGGCGGGCCTGCACCGAGACGACGCCATCGACCCCGGCCGCCGCGAGCTCGGCGGCGAGATCCTGCGGAACGAAATCGCGACGGAGGGCGGACCAGTCGGCCGGGATCCAGCCGTATTCCTCGTCGGTGTAGCGCCAGAAATGATGATGCGCGTCGATGACCATGGGGCGTGGGAGGGGAGCTTGGCCGGTCGGGAGCAGGATGCTTCCGCTACTTTTCGGGTGCGGCGGCTTGGAGTTAGAGCTCGACGTGGATCTTGGTGATCGCGCCGGGATTGGCGGACCAGTCGGCGAGGGCTTGGCCGGCCTCCGCGAAAGAAACCGTGCGCGTGACGGTTTCGTCGACGGGATAGCGGCCGGAAGTCAGCAGCGCCACGACGTCGCGGAAGTCCTCGGGCGTGGAGTTTCGCGAGCCGAGGATATCGAGCTCCTTCATCACGAAGTATTTCGTCTCGTAGGAAACGGGCGCCTTGGCGTAGCCGATGTAGACGACACGACCGGCGAAGCAGACCTCGTCGATGGCGGCGGTGAAGGTGGCGGGGTTGCCGACCGCCTCGATCGCGACGTCGGGACCGTGGCCGTCTGTCAGGGCCTGAAGGCGTTCGTGGAGGTTTTCGGTGCGCGAGTTGATGACGTGGGTGGCGCCGGCTTTTTTCGCGACGGCGAGCTTTCCGTCCTCGATGTCGACCGCGATCACGGTGGCGCCGCGGTGGAGCCCGGCGGCGGCGATGGCGCCGAGGCCGATCATGCCGCATCCGAAAACGAGGACCTTGTCCGCGGCGGCGACGCGCCCGCGGGAGACGGCATGGAAGCCGACCGCGAGCGGCTCGACGAGGGCGAGTTCACGCAGGCCGAGGCCGGGGGCGGGGACGAGTTTTTGCCAGGGCGCGACGATGAAGTCGGTGAAGGCGCCGTCCTGCTGGACGCCGAGGGTCTGGTTGTGGCGACAGGCGTTGAAACGTTTTTGCCGGCAGGAGCTGCATTTTCCGCAGGTGGTGTAGGGGAGCAGCGTGACCGTCTGGCCGACGGCGTATTCGGCGGGGACGCCCGGCGTGACTGAGACGATCTCGGCGGCGATCTCGTGACCGGGTATCCGAGGATAGGATACGAGGGGGTTGCCGCCGCGGAAAGTGGAGAGATCGGAGCCGCAGAATCCCAGGCGGCGGACGCGGAGAAGGACTTCGCCGTCGGCGGGCGCGGGGGCGGGCTTTTCGCCGTAGGAGAAGGCGCCGGGGCGGTCGATGAGAAGGGTTTTCATGCGGGGACGAGAAGCCGGATGCGGCGGTGGCGTTTAGTTGTTCTCGGGGCGGCCGGAGGACCAGGTGAGGTTATGCACGGGGGCAAGGATGGCGAGGATCTCGGAGAGCAGCTGTTGATCGAGGGGCGCCTCGGCGTCGGCGATGTTTTCCAGGACGCGCTTCGAGCTGGCGGTGCCGACGATGTGGGTGTGGATCTCGGGATTGGCCATCGAGAACTGGAGCGCGAGGCGGCCGAGATCGGTGCCGCGCGCGCGGCAGAGCGCGGCGGCCTCGGCGCATTTCTGCTTCAGGAGCGCGGGCGCGGGATGCCAGTCGGGCGGACCCTCGTTGCTGAGCAGGCGCATGGCGAGGGGAGCGGAATTGAAGATGCCGACGTTCTTGGCCTTGAAGTAGGGGAGGAGGTCGGCGAGCGCGGTGTCGTTCAGGCAGTAGTGGCAGTAGTTCTGGATCTGGTCGACGGCGACCCGATCCATGACCTGTTTGAAGAGCTTCACCGGGAGGCAGGTGATGCCGACGAAGCGTGCCTTGCCGGCCTTCTGGACTTCGCGCAGCGCGGGAATCGTCTCGGTGATGATCTGCTCGATGGAGCCGAACTCCATGTCGTGAACCTGAATGAAGTCGACGTGGTCGACGCCGAGGCGGGCGAGGCTCTCGTCGACGCCTTTTTTCACGCGAGCGGCGGAAAAATCGAACTCGGCGGCGGTCTTGCCGTAGCGGGCGACCTTGGTGGCGAGCACGTAGCGGTCGCGGCGCACGCCTTTAAGCGCCTTGCCGAGGACGGTCTCGGCGGTGGTCCGGCCGTAGTAAGGGGCCGTATCGATCAGGTTGATACCATGGTCGAGCGCGACATGGACGGAGCGGATGCCCTCGGCTTCGTCGATCGGGCGAAACTCGGAGCCGAGCGAGGAGCCGCCGTAGGCGAGGGCGGAGACTTTGACGCCGGTGGCGCCAAGCGTGCGGTATTGCATGGGGGAATGGGTTGAGGGGGCGGGGCGGCCTGACGCGAGCCGGGACGGGCGGTCGCTCAGGCGGACTCGAGGATGAGGTTGCCGTATTGGGTGGTGTCGCCAGTGCGGATGAGGCCGATCGAAAGCGGGACGCGTTTCTTGAAGTCCACGTGCGGCTCGAAATTGATTTGGAGGCCCTCGAGGGCGGCGAGGTGGCGGGCCAATTTTTCGGGCGAGTTGGCGCCTTTGAGCTCGGCGGCGGCGAAGACCCGGCCGATCACGAAATTGGGCCGGAGAGCGGCGACGACTTGCGCGACCGTCGGCGTGTCGTCCACGAGCGAGAGATCGATGGTCTCGACCTCCGGCCAAAAGGGAAAGCCCCGATCGGCGATGACCACGGTGTTCGTGTGGCGGATGCGGGCGAGGAGCGAAAGGATCGCGGGGTTGAGGATTCCGTTGCGTAACATGGACAGGGTAGCCTGCCATGATAAGCACGCCGGGCCGGCCTTGTAAATGGACCGGCTTGTCGGGGATATGGATAATATTTGCGCCGGAGTTTGGACTTAGCCCACGGCGGCGTTTGATTCCGGGCCGGTTGGCGAAGTGGCAGCCGCTAGCTTGCGATCTCGAAAGTGGCGCCTGTCCGGGCGGCGACGAAGGCGTCGGGCGCGAGGCCGGCGGCCTTGGCGGCGGCGGCGAGGCGCGCCGGCGGCTCCTCGCGAGGCTCGTCGGTGAAGGGGAAGACGCCCCAGTGCATGCCGAGGCTGCGGCGGGCGCCGAGCGCGAGGTGGATTTTGACCGCTTCCTCGGGGTCGCAGTGTTGCTCGCGCATGAACCAGCGCGGGGCGTAGGCGCCGATCGGGATGATCGCGAGATCGGGCTCGCCGAGTTGCCGGCGAATGGCCGGGAAAAACTCCGCGTCGTAGGCGGTGTCGCCGGTGAAGAGGAGCGTGCCGCCCGCGTCGGGCGCGACGAGGTGCCAGCCGCACCAGAGGCGTTGGTTGCGCTTTCCCGAGAGCCGGTTGCTCCAGTGGCGGGCGGGCGTGGCGGTGAGGAGCGGCGCGGCAGGCGTCGCCAGCCGGGTGCTTTGCCACCAATCAAGTTCACGGTGGCGCCCGGCGCCGAAGCCCGCGCGTCGGGCCAGAGCGGCGAAGCCAAGCGGCGTGAGCAGCGAGGCGCGTGGATGGGCGCGGGCGAGGCGGCGCAGCGTCGGCAGGTCGCAGTGGTCGTAGTGGTCGTGGCTGAGGAGAACCGCGTCGAGCGAAGGGAGGGTGTCGATGGCGATTCCCGGGGCCTCGACGCGTCGCGGGCCGAAGCCGGGGAGGGGGCCGACGCGCTCGCTCCAGACCGGATCGGTCAGCAGCGCGAGCCCCGGAGTTTGGATGAGGAAAGTGGCGTGCCCGACGGAGGTGACGGCGAGGCCGCGTCGCGGGGCGGGCGGAGCGGAACGCGTCTCCACCGGCACGTGGCGCGGCCAGCGTGCGGCGCCGCCTTTTAGTTTCCAGCGCAGGACGTCGATCCAGGTTCGATCCTCGTGCCGGTCGGGATTGCGAAAGCCGCCGCGCACGCGCTCGGGCCTCGGCAAGTCGGCGGGCGGCTCGAATGGGGCGGGCTCGGTCATGGTGGAGGCACACGGATACGCGAACCGGCGCCGAAACCAAGCCGGGGCTTGATGAACGAAAATTCATCTTCGGTTCATTTTGGGTTCATCCGCGGGGCCTAGGCTCGGCGCATGAAATGGGGAACCTGGTTGATGCTGTCGGGTGCGCTTGCCGCGTCGGGCGCGCGGGCGGCGGAACTGCCGCTGAAGATCGACGCCGCGCAGTCGCGCGTGGACGTGGTGGTGAAGGCGACGGTCGATTCGTTCACGGGAAAACTCGATGCCTACGACGCGGCCATCGTCGTTGAACCAGTCGCGGGCGAGATCCGCTCGGCGCGTTTCGCTTTCCATTTTGCCGACGTGAAGACGGGCAAGAAGGACCGGGACGAACAGATGCACGAATGGCAGGACACGCCGCATCATCCCGACGGCGAGTTTGTGCTGACCTCGCTGGCAAAAGTGGAGGGCGCCTTGATGGCGAACGGCACGCTGCGGCTGCATGACCACGCGCAGGAGATCCGTTTCCCGGTGTCGGTTTCCCATGAGGGCGGGCTCTTCGCGATCGACGGCGACGCCGTAATCGACACCCGCGATTTCGGCCTGCCGATCATCAAGAAATTTCTCGTCCTGAAGGTCGATCCGGAGGTGCGCGTGCGCTTCCACCTCCAGGGCAACGCGGAGACGCCCGCCAAGTGAGGCCCCGCGAAACGCAGCCGCGAATGCATCGCATCCCACCATGGTCGCCCTGAATCTCCCATTCGATCCCT